>NZ_JAVAJJ010000011.1:0-232634 GCF_052112305.1 Pseudomonas sp. QLc11A | reverse complement strand
GTTTTCAAGGAATCCTTAACAACTTCAACCACTTGCGCTTTCGATCTCTCGTCAGCGGGAGGCGAATTCTACAGCGTTACTCGCTGCTGTCAACACCTCTTTTTCAACTTCCTTGGCGCTTCGATAACCTGAAGCAAACCTGCTGCCGAAAACTGCGCAACTCTTTGTTTATCAAGGAGTTTTCCGTTTCGACTGCGCCGGAAGTGGGGCGAATTATAGGCTTCTAAAATTCGCCGTCAACACCTAATTTCAACTTTATTCAGCCTTGAGCGTAATACGCGCAAATGCCTTCTTGCCGGCCTGGCAAACATGGGTCGCACCCACTGCGTATATAAAGGTGCGATCAACCACCTCACCATCTATACGCACGCCACCCGAGCCGAGAAGATCGCGCGCCATTGCCGAGTTCTTCACCAGGCCCGCCTTATTAAGGACAGCAGCAATCGGCATATCCTCGGCAGCAGTCAACTCGATCTCTGGCAGATCGTCCGGCAGCTCACCATCCTTCATTCGGTTACCGGCAGCACGATGAGCGTTGGCAGCAGCCTCCTCACCATGGAAGCGCGCAACGATCTCTTCAGCCAGCTTGATCTTGATGTCACGCGGATTGGCACCCGCCTCCACATCAGCGCGGAACGCATTGATCTCATCCATGGAGCGGAAGCTGAGCAATTCGAAGTAGCGCCACATCAGCGCATCCGGAATGGAAACCAGCTTGCTGTACATCACACCTGGCGCTTCCTGGATGCCGACGTAGTTGCCCAAGGACTTGGACATCTTCTTCACGCCATCCAGCCCCTCAAGCAGCGGCATGGTCAAGATGCACTGAGCTTCCTGACCATAACCACGCTGCAGCTCACGCCCCATCAGCAGGTTGAACTTCTGATCGGTACCACCGAGTTCGACGTCCGCGCGCAAAGCTACCGAGTCGTAACCCTGAACCAGCGGATAGAGGAACTCGTGAATGGCGATCGGCTGATTGGTCGTGTAGCGCTTGTCGAAGTCATCGCGTTCGAGCATCCGAGCCACGGTGTACTGCGAAGTCAGGCGAATGAAGTCGGCCGGCCCCATCTGATCCATCCAGGTGGAGTTGAAGGCCACTTCGGTTTTTGCCGGGTCCAGAATCTTGAAGACCTGAGTCTTGTAGGTCTCGGCGTTCTCGAGGACCTGCTCGCGAGTGAGCGGCGGACGCGTAGCACTCTTGCCGCTCGGATCGCCAATCATCCCGGTGAAGTCACCAATCAGGAAGATCACCTGATGCCCCAGCTCCTGGAACTGGCGCAGCTTATTAATAAGCACGGTGTGACCCAGGTGCAGGTCCGGAGCCGTTGGATCGAAGCCCGCCTTAATACGTAGCGGCTGGCCACGCTTGAGCTTTTCAATCAGCTCGGACTCGACCAACAGTTCTTCCGCACCACGTTTGATCAGCGCTAGCTGCTCTTCAACCGACTTCATAACAGACCCGCAAGGCTCAGATTCAAAGGGAACCAACCATACAAGATCGCGCGTCAAATACAAGGTTTGCCCGGCGCACGGACGCCAATCCGCAGGCAGGGCACCTACGGACTTGCTTCAGAGATGATTTGGTTATATTTTATACAGTTATTTCATCTTCATCATGTCATTCATCTTTTCCAATTCATCTTTTTCAAAGTCAAAACCACTTATGACCAAAGAATCGTCTAAAGCGCCGCCGCTTTACCCGAAGACCCACCTGCTCGCCGCAAGTGGAATCGCCGCCCTTCTCAGCCTGGCGCTCCTGGTATTCCCTTCCAGCGATGTGGAAGCCAAAAAAACGACCCTGAGTCTTGAACTGGAAAGTCCTGCTGAACAACTGACACAAGATCAAGACGCTGCTGACGTCGTTCAAGCCACAAATGAACCTGCAACATCCCCCTTCGCGCAGATCGACAACAGCGCCGAGGACACTCAGGAAACCGCTCAAGCCGAACCGGCGCCGGTCGTTGAAGTTGAAGAAAAGAAGCCGGCAAGCCACAGGGAAGTGATCGTCGCCAAGGGCGATACCCTCTCCACGCTGTTCGAGAAAGTCGGGCTTCCAGCCACATCGGTGCATGAAATACTGGCCAGCGACAAGCAGGCCAAGCAGTTCAGCCAGCTCAAGCGCGGCCAAAAACTTGAATTCGAACTGAGCCCTGACGGCCAGTTGACCAACTTGCACAGCAAGCTCAACGACGTCGAAAGCATCAGCCTGACCAGGAACGACAAGGGCTACACGTTCAATCGCATCACTGCGAAACCAACCGTGCGCTCCGCCTATGTTCACGGCGTGATCAACAGTTCGCTGTCGCAGTCCGCAGCCCGAGCGGGCCTGTCCCACAGCCTGACCATGGACATGGCCAGTGTGTTTGGCTACGACGTGGACTTCGCCCAGGACATTCGCCAGGGCGACGAATTCGACGTGATCTACGAGCAAAAAGTGGTCAACGGCAAGGCCGTCGGCAATGGCCCGATCCTGTCAGCGCGCTTTACCAACCGCGGCAAGACCTACACCGCAGTTCGCTACACCAACAAACAAGGCAACAGCAGCTACTACACCGCTGACGGCAACAGCATGCGCAAAGCGTTCATCCGCACACCGGTGGACTTCGCCCGCATCAGCTCGAAATTTTCCATGGGCCGCAAGCACCCGATCCTGAACAAGATCCGCGCCCACAAAGGCGTCGACTACGCAGCACCGCGCGGTACGCCGATCAAGGCCGCCGGTGATGGCAAGGTCTTGCTGGCCGGTCGCCGTGGTGGCTACGGCAATACCGTGGTCCTCCAGCACGGCAACACCTACACCACGCTCTACGGCCACATGCAGGGCTTCGCCAAAGGCGTGAAGACTGGCGGCACGGTGAAGCAGGGCCAGGTGATTGGCTATATCGGCACCACAGGCCTCTCCACTGGCCCGCACCTGCACTACGAGTTCCAGGTCAATGGTGTGCACGTCGACCCGCTGGGCCAGAAACTGCCAATGGCCGATCCGATTGCCAAGGCCGAACGCGCACGCTTCCTCGCCCAAAGCCAGCCCCTGATGGCGCGCATGGATCAGGAAAAAGCCACGATGCTGGCTTCGAGCAAGCGTTAAGTCATGGCGCTCTATATAGGTGTGATGTCCGGGACCAGCCTTGATGGCCTGGATATCGCGCTGATCGAGCAAGCCCCGGCGATCAGGTTGATCGCCTCCCACTACATCCCGATGCCCGACTCCCTGCGCGCCGAGCTGCTCGGCTTGTGCGCCAGCGGCCCGGACGAAATTGCCCGCTCCGCCATCGCCCAGCAGAACTGGGTGAAACTGGCAGCGCAAGGGATTCACACCCTCCTCGCTCAACAGCAACTCAAGCCTGACGACATTCGTGCCATTGGCAGCCATGGCCAGACCATCCGCCATGAACCGGCACGCGGCTTCACCGTGCAGATCGGCAACCCGGCCCTGCTGACGGAGCTGACCGGCATCACCGTGGTCAGCGACTTCCGCAGCCGCGATGTCGCTGCCGGGGGACAAGGTGCACCGCTGGTTCCCGCCTTTCACGAAGCCTTGTTTGAAGAACAGGGCGGGAATCGTGCAGTACTGAACGTAGGCGGCTTCAGCAATCTCAGCCTTATCGAGCCCGGCAAGCCGGTCGCCGGTTTCGACTGCGGCCCGGGCAATGTGCTGCTGGACGCCTGGATTCACCAGCAACGCGGCGACCACTTTGACCGTGACGGCCAATGGGCTGCCAGCGGCAACATTCAACCGGTGCTGTTGAATGCGCTGCTGAGTGACCCGTTCTTTGTGACCAAAGGCCCGAAGAGTACCGGGCGGGAAGTGTTCAACCTGCCATGGCTGACGCAGCATCTGGCGCAGCTGCCAGCCTTCTGCGCCGAAGATGTTCAGGCGACGCTGCTTGAACTGACCGCTCTGACCATCATCGAATCACTGCAAAGCGCCCAGACAGACACGCAGGAACTGCTGGTCTGCGGCGGCGGCGCCCACAACACGGCCTTGATGAACCGCCTGGCCAGCCTGTTGCCAAACGCCAGTGTCAGCAGCACCGCGACTTACGGTGTAGACCCCGACTGGGTCGAAGCCATGGCCTTCGCATGGCTGGCTCATTGCTGCCTCGAAGGCATCGCAGCCAATCGTCCGAGCGTTACCGGTGCCCGCGGGTTGCGCGTACTCGGCGCCATCTACCCCGCATAAATCCTCCACACAGCAAAACGCCGCAAGACCCTGAGGCCGTGCGGCGTTCTGTGAAACAGGTGCGCTGATCAGATCGAGAACGAAGAACCGCAGCCACAGGTGGTGGTCGCATTCGGGTTCTTGATGACGAAGCGCGAACCTTCCAGACCTTCCTGGTAGTCCACCTCGGCACCGGCCAGGTACTGGAAGCTCATCGGATCGACCACCAGGCTCACGCCTTCGCGTTCGACGATGGTGTCGTCATCGGCCACTTCCTCATCGAAAGTGAAACCGTACTGAAAACCTGAACAACCGCCGCCCGTAACGAATACGCGCAGCTTCAAGCGATCATTCCCCTCTTCATCGACCAGGCTCTTCACCTTGTGCGCGGCACCGTGGGTGAATTGCAAAGCCGTGGGGGTGAAGGATTCGACGCTCATGCTGACTATCTCCCGGCGTTACGCCGTCATATTGCGTGATGACGCGCATTATCCGCTTCTCCTAGAAAAGCGGTCAACTATTCTAGGAGCAGCGACAAGCTTCAAGCTGTGAGCTTCAAGCTTGCGGCTTACAACTTGAAGCTTGTAGCTGCTCTCAAGGCAGCATGCCGGCGTGGGAGAGACCCAGACGCTCATCCAGCCCGAACAGAATGTTCATGTTCTGCACGGCCTGCCCCGACGCCCCTTTGACCAGGTTGTCGATCACCGACAGCACCACCACCAGATCACCGTCCTGAGGGCGATGCACGGCAATACGGCAGACGTTGGCACCCCGCACGCTACGCGTCTCCGGATGGCTGCCGGCCGGCATGACATCGACGAACGGTTCGTTGGCATAACGCTTTTCAAACAACGCCTGCAGGTCCACAGAGCGATCAACAACCGTGGCGTAGAGCGTCGAGTGAATGCCGCGAATCATCGGTGTCAGGTGCGGAACGAAGGTCAGTCCGACGTCCTTGCCCGCTGCACGACGCAACCCCTGGCGAATTTCTGGCAGATGACGGTGACCTTTGACCGCATAGGCCTTCATGCTTTCCGACGTCTCGGAGTACAGCGAACCTACGGAAGCACCACGACCGGCACCGCTGACACCGGATTTGCAGTCGGCAATCAGATGCGCAGCATCGGCCAGGCCGGCTTCGAGCAATGGCAGGAAACCCAATTGCGTGGCAGTTGGGTAGCAGCCCGGCACGGCAATCAGGCGCGCTTTCTTGATCTGCTCGCGATTGACTTCCGGCAAGCCGTAGACCGCTTCGTCCAACAACTCCGGTGCACCGTGCGGCTGGCCGTACCACTTGGCCCATTCATCGGCGTCTTGCAGACGGAAGTCGGCCGACAGGTCGATGACCTTGGTCCCGGCCGCCAGCAGTTCGCCCGCCAGGGCATGGGCAACACCGTGCGGCGTGGCGAAGAACACCACATCGCAGGCACCCAGGGTCTTGATGTCCGGAACGCTGAACGCCAGGCCGTCGTAATGGCCTCGCAGGTTCGGGTACATGTCGGCTACGGCCAGGCCAGCCTCGGATCGGGAAGTGATGACAACCACCTCAGCTTGCGGATGTTGCGCCAACAGACGCAGCAGTTCGACACCGGTGTAACCCGTGCCGCCGACGATTCCGACCTTGACCATAAACCTGCCCTCAACGAACCCACTGGAAAGCCGTCGATAATAGGGGCCGCGCGCCCCTGCGACAACCGTCAAGGTGACGTGCGGACGCTCAAGCCTCTACTATTCCCACTACCGTGAATTGGGGAATAACCAAAAATGCTCTATCTGTGGCTCAAAGCGTTTCATATCGTCAGCGTCGTGTGCTGGTTTGCCGGCCTGTTCTACCTGCCAAGACTGTTCGTCTATCACGCACAAAGTGAAGACACGATCAGCAAGGAACGCTTCAGCGTAATGGAGCGCAAGCTGTACCGGGGCATCATGGGTCCGGCAATGATCGCCACGTTGATCTTCGGCGGCTGGCTCATCTACCTCAATCCAGGCATCTTCAGCCAGGGTGGCTGGATACACGCCAAACTGACCCTGGTGGTGATCCTGATCGGCTATCACCACATGTGCGGCGCCCAGGTAAAACGTTTTGCCCGTGGCGAAAACACCCGCAGCCATGTCTTTTATCGCTGGTTCAATGAGGTTCCGGTTCTGATATTGCTGGCAGTCGTAATTCTGGTCGTCGTTCGGCCGTTCTAATTCCAATAGACACAACTCACCGGGGTACTTCCAATGTCGCTGCCCGCTCTGCTCGAACAACGTTTGCGTCTGCCCGTGGTGGCTGCGCCGATGTTCCTGATTTCCAATCCGCAATTGGTACTCGCCTGCTGTCGTCAGGGTGTGGTCGGCAGCTTCCCGGCGCTGAACCAGCGCGAAAGCAGCGGTTTCAAGGCCTGGCTGGAAGAGATCGAAGCCGGACTGGCGACCATGGAAAACCCCGCGCCTTATGCCGTGAACCTGATCGTGCATAACAGCAATCCACGCTTACAGGCGGACCTGGAGATCTGTGTAGAGCACAAAGTGCCGATCGTGATCACCAGCCTCGGCGCCGTGAAAGAACTGGTCGATGCGGTGCACAGCTACGGCGGCCTGGTGTTCCATGACGTGACGACACGTCGTCATGCCGAGAAAGCGGCCGAAGCCGGCGTGGATGGATTAATCGCCGTGGCTGCCGGGGCCGGTGGACACGCCGGGACCTGGAGCCCGTTCTCGCTGATTGCCGAAATCCGCCAGTTCTTCGACAAGACCCTGTTGCTGGCCGGCTGCTTGAACCACGGACATGAAATTCTTGCCGCGCAATTGCTCGGCGCGGATCTGGCCTACTTTGGCACTCGGTTTATCGGCACGACCGAAAGTCACGCGCCCGAGGCCTACAAAGAAATGCTGCTGACATCCAAAGCTGCAGACATCATCCATACTCCAGCCGTGTCAGGTGTCCCCGCGAGTTTCATGCGCCAGAGCCTGGAAGCCGCCGGTTTCGACATGGCCGCGTTGCAGGGCAAGGGTGAGATCAACTTCGGTTCCAAGCTCAAACCCGTGAGCGATGAGGCCAAAGCCTGGAAAACCGTTTGGTCTGCAGGTCAGGGCGTGGGAGAAATCGAGGACTTGCCGAGTGTCGAGCAGTTGATTGCACGTCTCGACGCCGAGTACCGCCAAGCCCTGGAGCATGCCGCCCAGCTGCCAAAACGCTGGCCGCGCTGACAGCAAATCTTGGCCAGCCCCTCCCGGCTGGCCTTACACTCATTCGGACACAACCTTCTTTCAACCTCTCGCGACAAGGATGCTTCGCACATGGGCGAAAATCGTTTCAAGATCGTATTCGAAGGTGCCTTGCTGCCCGGTGTTGACATCACCACGGCAAAGCTCAATCTCGCCGATTTGTTCAAAAGCGATGTCACAGCCATCGAGCGCTTGTTCGCCGGGCGCCCGGTAGCGCTCAAACGCAACCTGACGCAGGCCGATGCCCAAACCTATCTCCAGGCGCTGAGCAAGACCGGTATCGACGCGCGCATCGAAGCCGAAACACCGATCGAGTTGAATCTCGCCGACGTGCATGACCATACCCCGGCAAGTAACCAGGCGGCCTTGGCAGAACCGCAGTCTCCTTACGCTGCGCCTCACGCGCCCGTCGGCGAATCCGTGGCGGAATTCGCCACGCTCCAGCCATTCAGTTTCGATGGCCGTATCGGTCGCTTGCGTTATCTTGCCTGGACACTGGTGCTGACACTGGTGCTCTCGGCTGTTTGCGGGGTGTTTGCATTGGTCGCCCTGGCCCTCATCGGTGCGGATTCAACCGCCGGCCTGATCCTGGGTGGCTTGCTGGCCCTTATCCTGTTTGTCGGATTTGCCTTCGTCAGCATCCAGATCACCGTTCAACGTTTGCACGATGTCGGCTGGTCCGGCTGGCTGTGGCTGCTGAACCTGGTGCCGTTTGTGGGCAGTTTCTTTCCGTTCGTGATCATGGTCGTACCGGGCAACGAACTGGCCAACCGCTACGGTCCACCTCCTCCGCCGAACAGTACCGCGGTCAAAGTATTGTCTTCGCTGTGGCTGGTCGTCATCGCACTGATCCTGGTCGGTTCCCTGGCCGGTGGTCTCTCGGCGGTACAGGAGGAATACGAAAACGCCGTCCAGAGCAGCTACGACAGCAGTTCGGTCACCACCGATGAAATCGACGTCGAGGTCGAACCGGTGCCAATTTCCGCCGACGATGCAGCCGAAGAGGCCCAGCCCCCTGTAGACTCTGCGAAAGAATGAACAGCGCTCCTGGCCCGTGACACCTGCGTCGCGGCGCGGAGCTGTTGCGATGGAGAACTGCATGACCCGTTACGCTCTGATCACTGGCGCCTCCAGCGGCATCGGCCTGGCAATGGCCGAAGCGTTGGCCCGGCGCGGCCGCAGCCTGATTCTGGTGGCCCGACAACGTGATCAGCTGGAAAGCATTGCGATTGAATTGACCCAAAGGTTCGGCGTGGAAGTGCTGTTCCGTGCCTGTGACCTGGGCGAACCGTTGCGTCTGTCCGGATTCCTGCTGGAGCTGGAAGAAGGCGACCGGCAAATCGATCTGTTGGTCAATTGCGCCGGTATCGGTACATGCGGCCCGTTTCTGGCCCAGGACTGGATGACCGAGCAAGACCTGATCGAAGTGAACATCCTCGCCCTCACCCGCCTGTGCCATGCCATCGGCAACAGCATGGCCCTGCAAGGCGGTGGGCAGATTCTGAATGTGGCCTCGGTGGCAGCGTTTCAGCCGGGACCATGGATGAGCACCTATTACGCCAGCAAGGCGTATGTGCTGCACTTTTCCGAGGGATTGCGCGTCGAGCTAAAAAAGTGCGCGATCAAGGTTTCGGTGCTCTGCCCCGGGCCGACCCGCACAGCATTCTTCCGTACCGCGCAACTCGACAACGACAAACTGACCAACAGCAAACTGTTGATGAGCCCCGAGGAAGTGGCGCTCTACACCGTGCGCGCCCTGGAAAAGAATCAAGCGATCATTATTCCGGGGCGGCGCAACCGCTGGTTCGCTTTCCTGCCGAGGCTCGGCTCACGCTGGCTGACTCGCACAATCGCCGGCATGGTCAACAAGGCCTACTGCCCGCGCTGATCCAACTCAAGGTAAAAGGCTGGGCGCTGGCATACGCCATGAGTACACTCAGACCAGCCCAAACAACGGAGAAAACAGCTGTGGATACTCTGTTCACCAAGATCATCAACCGGGAAATCCCGGCGAAGATCATTTACGAGGACGACCAGGTACTGGCCTTCCACGACATTTCCCCACAGGCACCGGTACATTTCCTGGTGATCCCGAAGAAGCCGGTTCGCACCCTGAACGATCTGACGGAGGACGACAAGACACTGGCCGGACACATTCTGTTCACCGCCCAGCGCCTGGCCCTGGAACTGGGCTGCGAAAAAGGCTTCCGCGTCGTCATGAACTGCAATGAAGAAGGCGGGCAAACCGTCTACCACATTCATATGCACGTGCTTGGCCAGCGCCAGATGCACTGGCCGCCGGGCTGATTGCTGGCCCCCCTTGTGGGAGCGGCGGTGCGGCGATCCGACTTGCTCGCGAAGAGGGCCTCACTTTCAACATCTTTGTTGACTGACACCCCGACTTCGCGAGCAAGCCCGCTCCCACAAAAGGCATCACAACACTGTCACAGCCTTAGCATCACAATGACCCAGCGCAAACCATCCCCGGCCGATTGGGTTAAACTGGCCACCGAAATTCCCCCGGAGGTCAGCATGACTACCCAACGTCACTACTCGCCCATTGACCGCCTTCTGCTGCAAGCCGATGCCGCGATGCGCACCCTGCTGCCCTTCAGCGGCCAGCCGTACCGTCCGTCGCCGGCCATCGTGCAGCCCGATGCGAAAATGAGCGACGAAGACACGCGCCACGTTGCCGGCCTGATGCGCATCAACCATACCGGCGAAGTCTGCGCCCAGGCGTTGTATCAGGGGCAGGCGCTGACCGCCAGACTGCCGCAGGTGCGTGCTGCCATGGAACACGCCGCCGAAGAAGAAATCGATCATCTGGTCTGGTGCGAACAACGCATCCATCAACTGGGCAGCCACACCAGCATCCTTAATCCGCTGTTTTATGGCATGTCGTTCGGAATTGGCGCCGTGGCCGGCCTGATCAGCGACAAAGTCAGCCTGGGCTTCGTGGCGGCAACGGAAGACCAGGTGTGCAAACACCTGAACGAACACCTGGAGCAATTGCCGGCCGAGGATGAAAAATCCCGGGCGATTCTTGAGCAGATGCGTATCGATGAAGAACAGCATGCCGAAAGCGCGCTGGAGGCTGGCGGGTTCCGCTTTCCGGCGCCGGTGAAGTTCGGGATGAGTCTGATGGCCAAGGTGATGACCAAGAGTACTTATCGGATCTGATATCCCGGTCGCCTGTGAGGGCCTCTTCGCGGGCAAGCCCGCTCCCACAGGGGGCCGCGCTTCGGCAATAAAAAAGGCGACTGCCGTGAGGTAGTCGCCTTTTTTTGTGTTCGAGAACCTTACGCCATGTTGCGCGCGTAGAAGATTTCGAGCATTTCGTGTTTCACCCGCTCGGTCACCTGGGCACGTTGCTCAGAGGACAGGTTGCTGGTGGCATCACCGAACAGGTAGTTATCCAGTTCGAAGTTCTTCAGCAGCATTTTGGTGTGGAACAGGTTTTCCTGATACACGTTCACGTCGGTCATCTGGTACGCGTCGCGAGTGTCATCGGAGAGGTAGTTCTGGATCGAGTTGATCTCGTGGTCGATGAAGTGCTTTTTGCCTTCAACGTCACGGGTGAAGCCGCGCACACGGTAGTCCACGGTCACGATGTCCGAATCGAACTGGTGAATCAGGAAGTTGAGCGCTTTAAGCGGTGAAATGACCCCGCAAGTCGACACGTCGATGTCCACACGGAAGGTTGCAATACCGCTGACCGGATGGATTTCCGGGTAGGTGTGCACCGTGATGTGGCTCTTGTCGAGGTGGGCCAGAATGATTTCTGGCAGCGGGCCCGGAGACTCTTCGATCTGACTGTCGGTCGGGGTTACCGGCTCTTCGGAGATCAGGATCGTGACGCTGGCGCCCTGCGGCTCATAGTCCTGACTGGCAATGTTCAGGATGTTGGCACCAATGATATCGACAACTTCCGTGAGGATCTGCGTCAGGCGTTTCGCGTTGTACTCTTTATTGATGTACTCGACGTAAGCCTGCTGGTCTTGCGGGGTTTCCGCGTAGCAGATGTCATAGATGTTGAAGCTCAAGGTCTTTGTCAGGTTATTGAACCCGTGGAGCTTGAGTTTGCTTTTCACCGTTAAAAACTCTCTATGTGTTTGCGGCCCGGCCGCGTGATCAAGCATGCCCGTCAGATGCGAACAACGCACCTGCGTAGGACGGTTAACACCTCTTCGCGATGGCGATTTTGGTTGTCTGTTCGGGTGCGAGGCCTGTCGGCTGACGGGCCACTACCCTGAAAAAAGTGGCGCATTATGCAGACGTCAGCTTGGGATCGCCAGAGTCTGCACTGCTTTTATGATAGTTGAATGTCGATTCAACCGAGCTCGATGATCTCGTAGTCGTGGGTAATTGCCACGCCAGCCGCGCCGAGCATGATCGAGGCCGAGCAATACTTCTCGGCAGACAATTCGATGGCGCGCTTGACCTGGGCTTCTTTCAGCCCGCGGCCCTTGACCACGAAGTGCATGTGGATCTTGGTGAAAACCTTTGGATCTTCCGTCGCGCGCTCGGCTTCGAGGAAGGCTTCGCAGCTCTCGACGGCCTGGCGGGACTTCTTGAGGATGCTGACCACGTCGAAATTGCTGCAACCGCCGACACCCAGCAGTAGCATTTCCATCGGCCGGACACCCAGGTTACGTCCGCCGGCATCGGGCGGACCGTCCATGACCACGACATGACCGCTACCGGATTCGCCGAGGAACATGGCTTCGCCAGCCCATTGGATGCGTGCCTTCATCGCCAAGACTCCACTGTATAAAAAAGGGTCGCCAGCTTAGCACAGCCCCCGAGATTGACAGCGCCCGGCGTCCTAGGACATATCCCACTGCCTTGTAGGTAAATGCTCGAATATTTCAGGAAGTGTCTGGTAAGCTGACGCCAATTCAATGGCGCATGGCCAGCCTCACTCCAGCGTTCGCTATTTATAAAAACCATACCGTGCAGTCATTTCGGGATACAACCATGGTTGCTATTGCCCCCAACCCCAAGCTCAAGAACCTCGACAAGCTGTTGATGCATTGCCAGCGCCGCCGCTATCAGGCCAAGAGCAACATCATTTGTGCCGGTGACCGCTCGGAAACGCTGTTCTTCATCATCAAAGGCTCAGTCACCATCCTGATCGAGGATGACGACGGGCGGGAAATGATCATTTCCTACCTGAACGCCGGGGACTTTTTTGGTGAGTTGGGCCTGTTTGAGCAAGCCGGCCTGGAGCAGGAGCGCAGTGCCTGGGTGCGGGCCAAGGTCGAATGCGAAGTTGCGGAAATCAGCTACGCAAAATTCCGCGAGTTGTCTCAGCAGGATCCGGACATTCTTTACGTCCTCAGCGGACAAATCGCACAGCGCCTGCGCAACACCACGCGCAAGGTTGGTGACCTGGCATTTTTTGACGTGACCGGCCGCGTTGCCCGCTGCCTGCTGGAGCTGTGCAAGCAGCCAGACGCCATGACCCACCCCGATGGCATGCAAATCAAGGTGACCCGTCAGGAAATCGGGCGGATTGTCGGCTGTTCCCGGGAGATGGTCGGTCGCGTGCTCAAGGATCTGGAAGATCGCAACCTGGTGGACGTCAAAGGCAAGACCATGGTGGTCTTCGGTACGCGATAAACTCGAAAACCTAGCCGCTGAACATCTGTGCCAGCATCAACCGGTAGAGTTCGTCGAGGCGCGCCAGTGCATCGGGTGCTGTGAACTTCTCATGCAATGCGATGTGGCTTTCGGCGCGTACTCGTTGCTCCAGACCACAGGCATCGTTGAAGCGATTGACCGCGGCGACCATTGACACCCGATCGTTATCCATCAGCATCGCACCGTGCACCAGGCCCACCGGACGCTGCCCCCCCTGGCTCTGACGCCAGCGCTGGGCGGTGCCAACCATTTTGCGCCCGTCGAGATTGACGTTGAAGCGGCCATCGCAGAACGCACCGTCGATTTCACCAAGGGACGACGAGCCACCCAATTCATCCAGCAACTGGCAGATGGGGTCGCACAGGCGCCGGTAACCGGCTTCGATGCGGTTCAAATCGCCTTCGCTGCGTGGTGGCGCGTAAACCAGGGCGATATTGATCGTGGTGGCCGATTGTGGAACCGGCTCACCGCCGGTATCGCGCAACAGCACCGGCCAACCTGCCGCCGCCGACACTTCACAGGCAGCCTCGAAACCTGGCAAGCGATTCAAGCGGCGCGGCATGACCAATGCCTGATCACTCGGCTGCCAGAACAACAGGCCGAACTCCGCGTCGCCGGCGCAAACCGAGGCCAACAGATCTTGTTCGGCTTGCAGGCCGGCTTCGATGGTCAGGGAGGTTGGCAGCGACATGGAAGGCTCCGACAGACCTGAGGTCTCTAGGGGATTTGCGGACCTCTTCGCGGGCAAGCCCGCTCCCACAGTGGAAGCGGGCTCGCCTGTGAAGATGTGTTTAGTCGAGGGGCGAGCCGCTGACTGGAACGCCGCGCTCGGGGAAGAACAGTCGCTGCAACTCGGTACCCGGGCTTTCGGCGCGCATGAAGGCTTCGCCGACCAGGAACGCGTAGACGTCGCTGATTTCCATCAGTTCGACATCAGCGCGGTTGAGAATGCCGCTCTCGGTGATGACCAGTCGATCACGCGGAATACGCGGCAACAGGTCAAGGGTGGTTTCCAGGCTGACATCGAAGGTATGCAGGTTGCGGTTGTTCACGCCAACCAGCGGAGTATCGAGGGTTTTCAAGGCCCGCTCCAACTCATCGCCGTCGTGGACTTCCACCAGTACGTCGAGGTTGACGCTTTTGGCCACGGCCGCCAGTTCGGCCATTTTCACGTCATCCAGCGCGGACACGATCAACAGCACGCAATCGGCACCCAGGGCACGGGCTTCGACGATCTGGTAGGGATCGATCATGAAGTCCTTGCGGATCACCGGCAGCTTGCAGGCCGCGCGGGCCTGCTGCAGGTACGCATCGGCGCCCTGGAAGTAGTCGATGTCGGTGAGTACCGACAGGCAGGTCGCACCGCCCTTCTCGTAGCTTCTGGCGATATCGGCGGGCACGAAGTTCTCGCGGATCACGCCTTTGCTCGGCGAGGCTTTCTTGATTTCGGCAATGACTGCCGGTTGCTTCTGCTTGGCCTGAGCCAGCAATGCCTTGGCAAAACCACGAGGTGCATCGGCCGTCCTGGCCAGGCTTTCCAGCTCGGCGAGGCTGACGCGAGCGCTGCGCTCGGCCACTTCCTCAACTTTGCGCGCCAGAATCTTTTCCAGAACCGTCGGTACACTCATCCTTCATTCTCCACTTTGAATACCGCGGTAAATGCACCCAACTCCTCTAGCTTTTCTCGAGCGAGGCCGGTGTGCAGCGCATCGTGCGCAAGTGCAACTCCCTCTTTCAAACTGCTGGCATGGTCGGCCGCATACAGGGCGGCACCGGCATTGAGCATGATCATTTCGGCCGCTTTCTGACCGTTCTCGGTCTTGCGCTTGCCCAGGGCATCGCGAATCAACTCCAGAGACGCTGCCGGGCTTTCCACGGCCAGGCCGTGCAGGCTCTGGCTCTTCATGCCCAGGTCTTCCGGTTCGACCCAATACTCGGTGATCTGGTCATCCTTGAGCTCTGCGACAAACGTCGGAGCAGCCAGGCTGAATTCGTCCAGTCCATCCTTCGAATGCACCACCAGCACATGCTTGCTGCCCAGGCGCTGCAACACTTCCGCCAGCGGTCGGCACAAGGCCTGGGTGAATACGCCTACCACCTGATGCTTCACACCGGCCGGATTCGTAAGCGGGCCGAGCATGTTGAACAAAGTGCGCAAGCCCAGTTCACGACGCGGGCTGGCGGCGTATTTCATCGCAGAGTGATGAGTCTGGGCAAACATGAAGCCAATACCAACGTTGTCAATGCAGCGCGCCACTTGCACCGGCGTCAGGTTCAGGTAGATGCCGGCCGCCTCCAGCAGATCGGCACTGCCGCTCTTGCCCGAGACTGCACGGTTGCCATGCTTGGCCACGGTGCAGCCAGCAGCGGCAACCACGAAAGCGGAAGCGGTCGACACGTTGAAGATATTGGCACCGTCGCCGCCGGTGCCCACCACATCGACCACACCGTCGAGGGTCTTGAGTTCGACCTTGTCCGCCAGTTCGCGCATCACCGACACCGCGCCGACGATTTCGTCGATGCTTTCGCTCTTCATGCGCATGGCCATCATGAACGCACCGATCTGTGCGTCCGTGCATTGCCCGGTCATGATTTCGCGCATCACGTCGCGCATTTCATCGGTGCTGAGGTCGAGGTGATCGACGATACGGCCCAGGGCTGTCTTGATGTTCATGTTTAGTCCTTAGCGCGTGCCGCCGGTTTGTTTGAGGAAGTTGGCGAACAGTTCGTGGCCCTGCTCGGTGAGGATCGACTCAGGGTGGAACTGCACGCCCTCGATGTTCAGGGTCTTGTGACGCAGGCCCATGATTTCGTCGACCGAGCCGTCTTCAAGCTGCGTCCAGGCCGTCAGCTCCAGGCAATCGGGCAGGGTTTCGCGCTTGACGATCAATGAATGATAGCGGGTCACCGTCAGCGGACGGTTCAGGCCTGCGAATACACCCTTGTCCTCGTGAAATACCGGACTAGTCTTACCGTGCATCACTTGGCGGGCGCGCACTACATCGCCGCCAAAGGCCTGGCCGATGGATTGGTGACCCAGGCAGACGCCAAGAATCGGCAGTTTGCCGGCGAAATGCTTGATCGCTTCAATCGAGATGCCGGCTTCGGTCGGGGTGCAAGGACCGGGGGATACAACGATGCGTTCAGGATTGAGGGCTTCGATTTCAGCGATGGTCAGTTCATCGTTGCGCACGACTTTGACCTGGGAGCCGAGCTCGCCCAGGTACTGCACAACGTTGTAGGTAAAGGAGTCGTAGTTATCGATCATCAGCAACATGGCGTTAAGAACCTCTTGAATTCACTGACTTTAAAGATGGCCTTCGAATGATTGACCCGCAGAGTGCTGCGCTTTGTCAGGTGCTGGAGGAGCGCCAGCAAAGCGGCATTTCAAACAGGTAAAGAAGGCGAAGCGGTACAGGTCCGGCGAGGCCGGCAAAAGAATTCAGGCGCGCCAACGCCAGCGGGCGTGTGCCTTGATGGCTTGATCCAGGAGTTTGCTGATGATCAACACGGGGAAGGTCTCGTTCGTACGTCCCGGCACAGTATCGTAGCTGGGCAGAGCGTGCAATATCGCCGGGGCTACTGCCCGCGAAACTCTTAAAGGCTTCGCGACAGATGGCAAAAGGCCAAAAGTTTTTGGTACTGTCGTTTCGTTCACTACAACAATAAATAAACGGACTTGCTCATGATCAAACAGTCGTTGTTTGTACCGCTCGCAGGGTGCTTGCTCGCGATGGCATGCGCCCAGGCGTACGCCGCACCCAATCCTTATACAAACTTCGTGGTTTTCGGGGACAGCCTCAACGACGCCGGGACCTTTGCCGACACCGGCGGGCCTGCCGGGGCGACACAGCGCTTTACCAACCGGACAGGACCGGTGTATCTGGATGGCAGCGGCGAAGTCCGCTCGCTCAACTCCACGCAGATACTGGGTGGAAAACTCGGGTTCTCGGCGGACCAGACCGCGTCATCATCTTCGGCGGTGCGTGCCAGCAATGGCCAGCCCGATGGCAACAACTGGGCCGTCGGCGGTTACCGCACGGATCAGATCCTGGATTCGATCACCAGCGTTTCCGCCACCGGCGAACGCACCCGCGCCGGCTACCTGCCGTCGAACAACTTCCGTGCCGACCCGAACGCACTGTATTACCTGTCGGGTGGTGGTAACGACTTCCTGCAAGGTCGCGTCACCAGCCTGCCCCAGGCCAGCGCTGCAGCCGATCGACTGGCCGACAGCGTGCAGACACTGCAAACCGCCGGCGCCAAATACGTCATGGTCTGGTTGCTGCCCGATATCGGCTTCACCCCGGCGTTCAATGGCACCCCGCTGCAAGCGTTCACGTCCCAACTCAGCGCCCAGTTCAATAGTGAACTGGTGAGCCGACTGCAGAACATCAATGCCGAAGTCATCCCGCTCAACATTCCGGTATTGCTCAAAGAGACGTTCGCCAACCCGGCGCAGTTTGGCCTGGCCACCGACCAGAACCTCATCACTACCTGCTTCAGCGGCAACGGTTGTACCGAGAATGCCCGTTACGGCATCAACAGCGCCACGCCGGACCCGACCAAGCTGATCTACAACGACTCCGTGCACCCCACAGAAGCCGGGCAGCGCCTGATTGCCGACTACGCGTACTCCCTGTTGGCAGCACCCTGGGAGCTGACATTACTGCCGGAAATGGCCCAAGGCACCGTGCGCGCTCATCAGGATGAATTGCGCAACCAGTGGCTGGCCGATTGGCAAAACTGGCAGGGCGTCGGCCAATGGCGAGCCATTGTTTCCGGCGGCGGACAGCATCAGGACTTTGACAGTCAGGACAGCGCGGTCAGTGCCGACGGCAACGGAGCCAACCTGAACATCGGGGGCAGCTACCGCATCGATGATGCCTGGCGCGTCGGCCTGGCGGCTGGTTTCTATAACCAGAAACTCGAAGCCGGCAGCAACGACTCCGACTACAAGCTCAACTCTTACCTGGGCACGGCATTCGCCCAATACCAGCAAAACCGTGTCTGGGCGGACGTGGCGTTGACGGCCGGCCATCTGGATTACGACAGCCTCAAGCGCAAGTTCCAGTTGGGTGCCAACGAACGCAGTGAAAAAGGCGATACCAGCGGCTACATCGAAGCCTTCAGCGCTCGCCTGGGTTACGACATTGCACAACATGCCAGCAGCCCCTGGCACGTGTCGCCGTTTATCAGCGCTGATTTCTCCAAGGCGAAAGTCGACGGCTACTCGGAGGACGGCAACGATTCCACGGCACTGACCTTTGCCGATCAGGAAGTGATTTCCCGACGCCTGGGAGCTGGCCTGCAGGGCAAATACCAGATCACCCCGCAAACCCAGGTGTTCGGCGAGGCGGCAATCGAACGCGAGTACAACGACGATACCCAGGACGTGGGCATCAACCTCAACAGCTTGCCGAACAACCAGTTCACGCTGGAAGGCTACACCCCGCAAAGCCACTTGCAGCGCGTGAACCTGGGGGTGAGCCATAACCTCACCCGCGACCTGGCATTGCGCGCCAGCTACAACATTCGCAGGGACGACGACTTCACCCAACAGGGCATCAACGTAGGTGTTGCTCTGGACTTCTGATGTACAGGCAATAAAAAACGCGGCGCCCTCACAGGCGCCGCGTTTTTTTATGGTGGTGTAATCCCTGTAGGAGCGAGCTTGCTCGCGATTGCGGTGGGTCAGACAACATCAATGTGGTAGTGATGGCCCCATCGCGAGCAAGCTCGCTCCCACAGGGCTTTGCGTGAAATCAGGTGTTCGGGGTTTGCTCGGCCAGTGCCACGGCGCGGAACATTGCGCGGCGCTTGTTCAGGGTTTCTTCCCATTCCAATGACGGCACCGAGTCGGCGACGATGCCGCCACCGGCCTGCACATGCAGCTCACCGTTCTTGATCACCGCTGTGCGGATCGCAATCGCGGTGTCCATGTTGCCGTTCCAGGCGAAGTAACCGACCGCACCGCCGTAGACACCACGCTTGACCGGCTCCAGTTCGTCGATGATTTCCATCGCGCGAATCTTCGGTGCGCCAGACAAGGTGCCCGCCGGCAGAATGGCGCGCAGTGCGTCCATTGCCGTCAACCCAGCCTTTAGTTGCCCGGTAACGTTGGACACGATGTGCATCACGTTGGAGTAACGCTCGATGACCATTTTCTCGGTGAGCTTCACCGAGCCGATTTCCGATACGCGACCAGTGTCGTTGCGACCGAGGTCGATCAGCATCAAGTGTTCGGCGATTTCCTTGTCGTCCGACAGCAGGTCTTTTTCCAGCGCCAGGTCAGCTTCTTCATTGGCACCGCGTGGGCGGGTGCCGGCAATCGGCCGTACAGTAATCAGGTTGTCTTCGACCCGCACCAGCACTTCCGGCGAACTGCCGACGACGTGGAAGTCGCCAAAGTTGAAGAAGTACATGTAAGGCGTCGGGTTGAAGCAGCGCAGTGCGCGGTACAGATCGATCGGCGCGGCCTTGAAGTCGATCGACATGCGCTGGGACGGCACGACCTGCATGCAGTCACCGGCCAGGATGTATTCCTTGATCGTGTCGACCGCTTTTTCGTAATCGTCCTGGGTGAAGCTGGAACGAAATACCGGATCAGCCGATTGTTGCTGGCTGAAGTCCAGGCCACGGCGCGGGGTGATGGGCTGGCGCAGTTTTTCCAGCAGCTCTTCCAGGCGCGCGCGGCCTTGCTCGAAGGCGTCTTCCTGCGCCGGGTCGGCCAGCACGATGGCGTGCATCTTGCCAGCGAGGTTGTCGAACACCACGACGGCGTCGGAGACCATCAGCAGAATGTCCGGCACGCCCAGCGGATCCGGGTTCGGGCACTTGCCCAGACGCTTCTCCACATAACGCACGCAGTCATAACCGAAGTAACCCACCAGACCGCCGTTGAAACGCGGCAGGCCGGCGATGGTCGGCACGTTGTAGCGGGCCTTGAAGGTTTCGACAAAAGCCAGCGGGTCTTCCACGTCGTGGCTTTCGGTCTCGACGCCGTCGACGGTCACGCTGACGTGATGGTCATGAACCCGCAGCACAGTGCGGCATGGCAGGCCGATGATCGAGTAACGGCCCCACTTCTCGCCCCCCTGTACGGACTCCAGCAAGTAGGAATTGGGCTCGTCGGCCAGCTTCAGGTAGATCGACAGCGGCGTGTCGAAGTCGGCCAGGGTTTCGCAGGCAAGCGGAATGCGGTTGTAGCCGGCAGCGGCCAAACGCAGGAATTCTTCGCGGATCATGAGGTGCCTCGTGGCTTGAGGGTCGAACAGTCAGGTATGCAAACGCGCCGGAAACCGGCCAGGATCAAGTCAGGCGCGCCAACGCCAGCGGGCCAGGGCCTTGATGACTTTCATCCAGAGTTTGCGAGTGACCACCACGATGGCGTTTCCAGAAGGGGGTTTGACAGCGTCGGCCAACGTTATCTCAGCGGCCGGATCCAGGCAACCGGGAATTAGCTTGCGCAGGTCGTCGATCACCAGCGCCGGCGATTCTTCGGCGATCGGCCGCCCATGGTTATAGCCGTAGCTCAGGGCCACACACTTGACCCCCGCCGCTTTCGCCGCCAGCACATCGCTGCGTGAATCGCCGACGAACAACGACTGCGAAGCCGGAATGTTGGCCATTTTCATTACGAAAAACAGCGCGGCCGGATCGGGTTTTTTCTGTGGCAGGGTGTCGCCGCCGATGATCCAGCGGAAATAACGGCCGATCTTCATCTGATCCAGCAGCGGCGCGACGAAACGCTCCGGCTTGTTGGTGATCAGCGCCATCTCGACACCCTGCTTTTGCAGCCATTTGAGGGTATCGCGCACGCCGGGGTAAACCACCGTCAGCTCATGGCTCTCGCTATAGGCCTGCATGAAATACTCCAGCGCCCGTTCGGCCTCGGCGTTATCGACCGCCGAATGATCGATGCCGCCGGCCAGCGCACGACGTACCAATACCGGCGCGCCATTGCCGACCCATTCGCGCACTGCTTCCAGGCCGGCGGGTTGGCGACCGAGATTGAGCAGCATCTTGTCCACAGCCACTGCCAGGTCCGGGACCGAATCGATCAACGTGCCGTCCAGATCGAACATCACCAGCCGTGGCAGTTGCCCCGGGAACAGCTGCTCAAAGCCACTCATGGGCGAGCCAGCGCCAGTTCGGAGCGCATCTTGTCGATGACTTCCTGATAGTTCGGCGCATTGAAGATGGCCGAACCGGCGACGAAGGTGTCAGCACCAGCCGCAGCGATTTCGCGAATGTTGTTGACGTTCACGCCTCCGTCGATTTCCAGGCGAATGTCACGGCCCGACGCATCGATCAAGGCCCGCGCTTCACGCAGTTTGTCGAGGGTGCCGGGGATGAACTTCTGCCCGCCGAAGCCCGGGTTGACGCTCATCAGCAGGATCATGTCGACCTTGTCCATCACGTACTTGAGCACGTCCAGCGGGGTCGCCGGGTTGAACACCAGGCCCGACTTGCAGCCGCCTTCACGGATCAGTTGCAGGGAGCGGTCGACGTGCTGGGTGGCTTCCGGGTGGAAGGTGATGTAGGTCGCACCGGCTTCGATGAAGTCGCCGACGATGCGGTCCACCGGGCTGACCATCAGGTGCGCGTCGATCGGCGCGGTCACGCCGTACTTGCGCAGTGCCGAGCAGACCATCGGGCCGATGGTCAGATTCGGTACGTAGTGATTGTCCATGACATCGAAGTGCACGAAGTCGGCGCCGGCGGCCAGGACGTTGTCCACTTCTTCACCCAGGCGGGCGAAGTCGGCGGAGAGAATCGACGGAGCAATTACGAAGGGCTGCATGACGCACCTTTTCTGAGCAGAATCACGATGGCGCGCATTGTATACCTCATGCTTTGACGCGCGCACCGTGAGCGCGATGATTGGACCCTGCCATCATCCATCGACGGCAGCGCCTCTAGTACGCCGCGCGATAGATCTTCTCGATATCGACGGCACTCAACTTGCGCGGGTTATTGCGCATCAGGCGCTCGATCCCCGCCGCTTCCACGGCCATGGACGCGATGGCGTCCTCGGGTACACCGAAACTGCGCAGCCCCTGGGGAATTTCCACGGCGGCACACAGCTCGGTCATGGCTTGCACGGCTTTGTCAGCCGCTTCGTTGACACTCAGATGAGCAATCTTTACACCCATGGCCTCAGCGATATCCTGCATCCGTTCGATGCAGGCCATCTTGTTCCAGGTCATGACATAGGGCAGTAGCAGGGCATTACTCACGCCATGGGCAATGTTGAAACGTCCGCCCAGCGGATACGCCAGCGCATGCACCGCGCCGACCCCGGCATTGCCGAACGCCATGCCGGCCATCAGGCTGGCGGTGGCCATGTCTTCCCGGGCTTGCAGGTTCGACGGGTTGGCGTAGGCCTTGGGCAAGGCCTTGGCGATCAACTTGATGGCGCCGATGGCCAGGGCATCGGTAATCGGTGAGGCATTGACCGACAGATAGGATTCGATGGCATGCACCAGCGCATCGACGCCGCTGGCCGCCGTGACGCTGCGCGGACAGGTCAGGGTCATTTGCGGACTGACCAGCGCCACATCCGGCAACAGGTAGTCGCTGACGATGCCCTTTTTCAGTTGCGCGACCTTGTCGGAAAGGATGGCGACGTTGGTCACTTCCGAACCGGTGCCGGCCGTGGTCGGAATCGCGATCAACGGCGGGCCTTTGCGCGGGACCTGATCGATACCGAACAGATCCTCCAGCGCGCCGTGGTATCCGGCATAGGCCGCCACGCTCTTGGCAATGTCGATGGCACTGCCGCCGCCCAGGCCGATCAGGCCGTCATGCCCGCCCTCGCGATACACCTGCATGCAATCTTCGACGATGGCGATTTCCGGGTCCGGCAGTACCCGGTCGAAAATCTCGTAGCTGCGTTCGCCCAACTGCGCCAGCGCCAGTTCTACCGTGCCGGACTTGACCAGGGCGGCATCGGTGACGATCAGCGGATTATCAATGTCCAGACGTGCCAGCTCGGCGGACAGTTGCTCGATGGCACCTGCGCCGGTGATCAGTTTGTGAGCGATCTTGAAAGAGGAAAGACTCATGTGCGCAGCCTCTTATAGGTAGGGGAGCTGGGCACAATAGTAGCTGGGGATTGGGGTTTGTCTGGTATTCAGGCGGTGAATGTCCGAACAGACACTGGAGAACCCATGTAGGAGCGAGCTTGCTCGCGATGGACTTGAAAACGCCGCTGGGTGTCAGGCTTCCAGCGTTATCGTTGACGACCATCGCGAGCAGGCTCGCTCCCACAGTTGATCGGGGTGAGTCGTTAAACCTGCGCAGTACGCAGTTTCTCGCTACGCCCACGCAGCCATTCCAGGGTCAGCAACAGGATCACCGAGAAGGCAATCAGCAGCGTCGCGGCGGCGGCGATGGTCGGGCTGAGGTTTTCGCGGATGCCGCTGAACATCTGCCGTGGCAGGGTCGCTTGTTCAGGGCCGGCGAGGAACAGCGTCACCACCACCTCATCGAACGACGTCGCGAAGGCGAACAGCGCTCCCGAGATCACGCCCGGCGCGATCAGCGGCAAGGTCACCCGCCGGAACGTGGTCAGCGGCGAAGCACCCAGGCTCGCAGCAGCCCGCACCAGATTGTGGTTGAACCCCTGCAAGGTCGCCGACACGGTAATGATCACAAACGGCACACCCAACACCGCATGCACCACGATCAGCGAGAAGAAGCTGTTACCCAGCCCCAGCGGAGCGAAGAACAGGTAACTGGCCACACCGATGATCACCACTGGCACCACCATCGGCGAAATCACCAGCGCCATCACCAGCGCCTTGCCGGGGAAATCGCCGCGGGTCAGGCCGATCGCCGCCAGCGTACCGAAAACCATGGCCAGCACCGTGGCCGCCGGGGCGACGATGATGCTGTTCTTCAGGGCACGCATCCACTCCGCCGAGGCGAAGAAATCGTGGTACCACTGCAGCGAGAAACCTTGCAGCGGGTACACCAGGAAACTGCCGGAGTTGAACGACAGCGGAATGATCACCAGCACCGGCAGGATCAGGAACAACAGAATCAAGCCGCAGAGAATCCGCAAGCTGTAGAACCACACCCGTTCAATGGGCGACATGTAAGGACTCAGCATTTCGTTCTCCCCTTAGCTCAGGCGCAGGCGGCTCGCGCCCACCAGCCAGCTGTAAATCAGATAAAGCACGACCGTTGCGAGCAACAGCAGCCCACCGAGTGCGGTCGCCATGCCCCAGTTGATGCTGGTGTTGGTGTAGAAGGCGACGAAGTAGCTGACCATCTGATCGTTCGGGCTGCCCAGCAATGCCGGGGTGATGTAGTAGCCGATGGCGAGGATGAACACCAACAGGCAACCGGCGCCGACACCGGCATAGGTCTGCGGGAAGTACACCCGCCAGAAACTGGCGAACGGATGGCAGCCGAGGGAAATCGCGGCGCGCATGTAAGTCGGCGAGATGCCTTTCATCACGCTGTAGATCGGCAGGATCATGAACGGCAGCAGGATGTGCACCATGGAGATGTAGACACCGACGCGGTTGAACACCAGTTCGATCGGCTTGTCGATGATGCCCATGGCCATCAGGCCGCTGTTGATCAGGCCGCCCGACTGCAGCAATACGATCCACGCCGCGACCCGTACCAGGATCGAGGTCCAGAACGGCAACAGCACCAGAATCATCAGCAGGTTACTCTGGCGCGACGGCAGATTGGCCAGCAGGTAAGCCAGTGGGTACGCCAGCACCAGGCAAATCACGGTGATGACCAGGCCCATCCAGAAGGTGCGGGCGAAGATGTCGAGGTAGATCGCCTGGTCCGGGGTGGCCGGGGCGATTTCGCCGAGGTCGTCGATGCGATGATCGACAGCCGCCAGCAGGTAATACGGGGTGATGCTGCTAGTGTTGCGTCGCACCGCTTGCCAGTAGGCCGGGTCGCCCCAGCGCTCATCGAGGCCTTCCAGCGCTTCTTTATAAGAGGCCGGCTCGGTGGCGAGCGGCAAGGCGCGGGCGGTTTTGGTCAGCAGACTGCGGTAGCCGGCCAGCTCCATGTTCAGGCGCTTGGACAGATCGCCCAGGGTCTGATTCTTGCGGGCTTCGGCGAGGTCTTCGGCCGCCGCTTTGTAAACCGGTTCAGCGGGCAGGCCGCGGCCGTCCCAGCTGGCGATGGCGGTCACGGTACGCGGCATGCCGCCGACCACTTCCGGGTTGCCAACGCTTTTGTAGAGCAGCGCCACGATTGGCACCAGGAACACCAGCAACAGAAACAGCACCAGCGGCGCGATCAACGCCTGGGCCTTCCAGCGGTTGACCCGCTCGGCGTGCTTGAGCCGCTGCTTCAAGGTGGGGCTGGTGCCCTCGTTCAGGGGAACGGCGATAGCCATGACGTACTCCGGGAATCTTTGATCAATCGTTAAAGTGGGAGCGAACTTGTGGCGAGGGGGCTTGCCCCCGTTGGGTCGCGAAGCGGCCCTGAAACCAGCGCTCCCGATGCATCAGATACACCGCATGCAATGGTTTGACGACTGCTACGCAGCCGAACGGGGGCGAGCCCCCTCGCCACAAAAGCCCGCCCTCACAGGAGGGCGAGCCCTCTGGTTACTTCGCCGCCCAGGCGTTGAAGCGCTGTTCCAGTTGCTCGCCGTTGTCAGCCCAGAAGCTGACGTCGATCTGCACCTGGTTGGCGATGTTTTCCGGGGTGGTCGGCATGTCTTTCAGGACATCCTTGGCCAGCAACGGCACGGCTTGGGTGTTGGCCGGGCCGTAGGCGATGTTTTCCGAGTAGGTCTTCTGCTGCTGTGGCATCACCGAGAAGGCGATGAACTTCTTAGCGGCTTCAGCACGCTTGGCATCCAGACCTTTTGGAATGGCCCATGCGTCGAAGTCGTAGATGCCACCGTTCCACACGACTTTCAGGTTGCTTTCTTTCTGCACGGCAGCGATCCGGCCGTTGTAGGCCGAACTCATGACCACGTCACCGGAAGCAAGGTATTGCGGCGGTTGTGCACCGGCTTCCCACCACTGGATGTTCGGCTTGAGTTCATCGAGCTTCTTGAACGCGCGGTCTTGACCGTCTTTGCCGGCCAGCACTTTGTAGACGTCCTTCGGCGCAACGCCGTCGGCCATCAGAGCGAATTCCAGGGTGTACTTGGCGCCTTTACGCAGGCCACGCTTGCCCGGGAACTGCTTGGTGTCCCAGAAATCCACCCAACTGGTCGGTGCGGTTTTCAGCTTGTCGGCGTTGTAGGCCAGCACGGTCGACCATACGAAGAAACCCACGCCGCACGGCTGGATGGCGCCCTTGACGTAGTCTTCGGTCTTGCCGAACAACTTCGGATCAAGCTGTTCGAACATGTCTTCGTCACAACCACGGGACAGTTCCGGCGACTCAACCTCTACCAGATCCCAGGACACGCTCTTGGTGTCGACCATGGCCTTGACCTTGGCCATTTCGCCGTTGTACTCGCCGGCCACGATCTTGCCGTTGCCTGCCGCTTCCCACGGTGCGTAGAAGGCTTTGACCTGAGCCGCCTTGTTCGCCCCGCCAAAGGACACCACGGTCAGGTCAGGGCCGGCCGCCATTGCGTGTGCCGCGCCCATCATGCCCAGTGCCAAAGCGGTGAATTTCAGGGATCTCAACATTTATTGTTCTCTCCACGTGCAGGGTTGGTGTTGGTATTGCCGGGGCGATCAGTTCGCCTCTAAAAGAGGATCAAGCGCGCGCACGTGCTCGACCTGCCAGCCAAGCGGTACCACGTCTCCGACGGCGAGCGCAGGATCAAGCTCGGCAATCGGCTGTTTCACGAAGAAGTCGGTCTTGCCGCAGACTTCCATGCGCACCCGGACGTGGTCGCCCAGATAGATGAATTCCTCGACCCGCCCGGAGAAGCGGTTGACGCATTGGTCGCTGGAGCCGTTGAGGCTCACTCGTTCCGGACGAATGGACAGGGTCACCGGTTCGCCGGTCTGGCCAACGTTGACCGCCAGGGCTTCCACCTTCTCACCGCGCCCGAGTTCCACAATGCAACGGTCGCCGGTTTGGCTGTGCAGGCGGCCATTGAGACGGTTGTTCTCGCCGATGAAGTTGGCGACGAAGGTGTTTTTCGGCTCTTCGTAGAGGGTGCGCGGCGGCGCGATCTGCTGGATTTCGCCCTGATGGAACACCGCCACACGGTCGGACATGGTCAGGGCTTCGCCCTGATCGTGGGTCACGTAGACCACGGTGACGCCCAGGCGCTGGTGCAGGTGCTTGATTTCCATCTGCATGTGTTCACGCAGTTGTTTGTCGAGTGCGCCGAGGGGTTCGTCCATCAGCACCAGTTGCGGCTCGAACACCAGCGCACGGGCCAATGCCACACGCTGTTGCTGACCACCGGAGAGCTGCGCCGGGTAACGCTGGGCGAAGCTGTCGAGCTGGACCATGCTCAGCACGCGCTTGACCCGGGCGCTGACGTCGCTCTTGTTCATGCCGCGCACGGTCAGCGGGAACGCCAGGTTCTCGGCCACCGTCATGTGCGGGAACAAGGCGTAGTTCTGAAACACCATGCCGATGTCGCGTTTGTGCGGTGGCACGTTGTTGATGGCGCGCCCGGCCAACAGAATTTCGCCCGCGGTCGGCGTTTCGAAGCCGGCGAGCATCATCAGGCTGGTGGTCTTGCCGGAGCCGGACGGCCCGAGCAACGTGAGGAATTCGCCTTTGCGAATGTCCAGGTTGAGGTCTTTGACGATCAGGTTCTCGCCGTCGTAGCTCTTCTGCACTCCACGAAAGCTGACCAGAACATCATTGGCCCCTGCGCTTGAATCGACCTGGCTCATACCCACACCTTTGTTATTGATGACTGCTGTGGGGTTAAGCCTAGTGGACGCTGGGGACCACGCAAATCGGGGGGCAAGAGAGATTCGCCTCAGCCGGATGGAAGGCTGGGGGTAGGGATTGCCCTACAAGGATGGCGCGTTTTGGCAAACGCAGTGACCGGCGGTCAGCTGCAAGCCGCAAGTAAAGGCAAAAGCGGGTTTGCAGGATGTCGCAAATGGACATGCCAACACGACACCTGTGGGAGCGAGCCTGCTCGCGAAGGCAGTGTGTCAGTCGACATGAATATAGATTGATCAGACGCCTTCGCGAGCAGGCTCGCTCCCACAAGGTAAGGCGGTAGTGTTTAGAGCAGCTTGTGCTCCATCGCGTACTTCACCAGCTCCGCCAGCGAGGTGATGTTGAGCTTCTGCATCAGCCGCGCCTTATGGGTGCTGATGGTCTTGCTGCTCAGTGCCAGTTGCTGGGCAATGTCGTTGACGTTGGCGCCCTGGGCCAGGCGTTCGAACACGGAAAACTCGCGCTCGGAGAGCAACGAATGCAATGGCCTCGAGTCGGTCAGGCCGACCTCGAAGACCATGCGGTCGGCCAGTTCCGGGTCGATATAACGCCCGCCTGACGCCACTTTGCGAATGGCCGTCAGCAACAGTGCCGGATCGCTGTCCTTGGTTGCATAACCGGCGGCCCCGACCTTCAGCGCCCGGGCGGCCATTTGCGCTTCGTCGTGCATCGACAACACCAGGATCGCCGGCGGATTGTTCAGGGCGCGAATCCGCGGAATGGCCTCCAAGCCATTGACGCCCGGCATGGAAATGTCCAGCAACACCACCTCGCAGGGCACATGACGCAAGGTGTCGAGCAACTGTTCGCCATTGCTCGCCTCCCCCACCACCAGCAAGTCCTTGGCCAGGCCAATCAGTTGCTTGATGCCTTCGCGGACAATGGTGTGGTCTTCGGCTACCAGTACACGGATCACGTTCTTCTCCAGATTCAAGATCATTCGCGAGCAAGCCCGCTCTCACATTGGATTTGGGCATCTACACAAAACATTGTGGGAGCGGGCTTGCCCGCGAAGGCGTCGGTACAGTCAACACAACCTGTTCAGGCTGCATCCAGCGGAACGCGCACACTCAGCGTCGTGCCTTCACCCGGCTCACTCTCAAGGGATAACTCACCCCCCATGATCAACACCCGCTCACGCATTCCGACGATCCCAAAGGACGTTGGCCTGCCAGGCGCAGCTACAAATCCTACGCCATCATCGGCGACCGTCAGACACAACTCGTTGCCTTCCAGTGCCAGCGTCAGTTCAACAGTATGCGCCTGAGCATGGCGCATGACATTGGTCAGTGCTTCCTGAAGGATCCGGAACAGGCCGATGGCCTTGGCATCGCTGAGCACCGGCAGATTGTCCGGCACCTGCACCAGACATGGAATCTGCGTACGCGCCTCGAATCGTCGGGCCTGCCATTCGATGGCCGAGGCAATGCCGGCATCGAGAATCGGCGGGCGCAATGCAGTCGCCACGTCGCGAACCAACTGGAAGAGCTGGGCGATCAGGCGTTTCATGCTGCCCAGGCGCTCATTAAGGCCCGGATCAAGTTGCGCGTAAGCCAGTTCGCACATGGAGGTTTCCAGCTTGAGCACGGTCAGCATCTGCCCCAGTTCATCGTGAACCTCACGGGCGATGCGCGCTTTTTCCTCTTCGCGCACGCTTTCCAGGTGCGCGGACAGCTCGCGCAGTTGTTCCCGGGAACTGGCCAGCTCAAGCTCGATGCGCTTGCTCTCGCTGATGTCCCAGACGATGCCGTCCCAGACATAGGCGCCATCTTCCAGCCGACGGGTGATGGCCTTGATTTCCGCCCAGCGCTGCTCCCCCTGACGCGTGAGGATTCGCCCTTGCCACGACCAGTCGCTGTCGGTATCCAGCGCATGGTCCTGGGTCTGGTGATAACTGGCCTTGTCATCCGGATGCACCAGGCTGCGCAGGCCTTTGTCGCGATGCGCCAGTGTGGCCGGTGAATAACCCACCAGGCTTTCGCTGCCTTCGCTGATGTAGGCAAAGTCGATCTGGCCAGTCACCGGTGCCCGCTCCAGGCGGAAAACCAGCCCCGGAACGTTGGCGGCGATGCCTTGCAGCCGCGCCTCGCTTTCCTGCAAAGCGGCCAGGGCGCGGCGCCGCTCGGTGACATCGTTGAGGTAAACCACCAGGTATTCGCCATCGCGAAAACGCAGAAAACTCAACGAAACATCGGCTGGCAAGATGCTGCCGTCGGCGCGCACGCAGTTGGTTTCGAAGCTTTGCGGCCCTTCTTCACTGGCTCGGGCGCGCTTCCACAGATTGAGCCAACGATCCATGTGCAGGCCAGGTTCGAAATCGATCAAGGGCCGATCGATGATCGCGCCGGCTGGATAGCCGAGCATGCTTTCCGCCGCACGATTGGCGTAGCGCACATGGCTGTCCCAGTTGACCCAGAGGATGCCGACGGTGCTTTGATCGATGGAAAACTGGGTGAGCCGCAGCGCCTCTTCGCTGGCGGCACGCAAGGCAATGTCCTCCTGCGCGGCCATCAGGCGTTGTTCCAGGCTGTGCTGCTGGCGACGCTGCCAGAACACGATGGCCATGCAACTCAACGCCAGCACGGCCAGCAACAGGCAGAGGTTTTGCCAGAACCCCGGCGACTCGGTGAGGCGTGGATACTTGGGCTGCAGCCATTGATTGTGCAGTTGCTCCAGATCCTTGGCCGGAATCGCCCGCAACGCGCTTTCGACGATACCCACCAGTTCCGGTTTATCGCGACGCGTGGCTACCCGCAGCAGCTGCGGCAGGCCGACATCCCCGACTACCACCAACCCGGCAAACTCCGGCTCGACGGACAGGCGCCCCAATTGCGCCTCATCGACCACCGCATAAGCCGCCTGCTGGCCCGTCAGTAATTGCAATGCCTGGCGCTCCATCGGGACGCCTTGCAAATTCAGGTGCGGATAGTTGCTGTGCAGGTAATCGGCGATAACGCTGGGCATGCGCACGGCGACGCGGGTCTGGCTGTCGAGCTTTTCCAGTTCGATCGCCCCGGCGCTTTTCTGGTCGCTGACCACCAGTTGCGGCACCCGCATGTAGGGGTCGGAGAATTGCCAGAGGCGCAGCCCGCCAGGTGTCTGGGTCAATCCCGGGGCGATATCGATTTCGCCTTCGCGTGCGGCAGCTTCCAGTTGTTCAAGGTCGGAAAAGTTGCGCCAGCTCAGCTCGACATTGAGGGTCTTTGCCAGGCGCTTCATCAAGTCGACATTCACCCCGGAGAGGCGCTGCAAGCGGCGATCGTATTGCGCATAGGGTGCCTGCAACACCAGTCCGACCCGCAACTCGCCCTGCTGCGTCAGCCAGTGCTGTTGTTTCGGGGTCAGTTGGGCAACGTGCGCCGGGGGCACGACTGCCGCCCAACCCATCAAGGGAAACCACAAACAGCCGATAACCCACAGGCAGCGAAAACGCATCATTGAACTCTCACACACTGACAAATACTGACCAACCCATTAGGCTGCCGGAACAACTTCTGGCCTGGAATATCCGATGCCCCCTGTCTACCGCCTGGCACTGCCAGCATTGTGCCTGTCGTTGATCCTGCCTTGCGCTTTTTCCGTCGAGGCGGCCGAACCGGCGCCTGTCGCAGCAGAAAAGGCCGCCGAAGAAAAACCACTCGAACGTCAGCCACTGCCTGAGCGTAGTCAGGAAGAAGCGGCTGCCCTTGAGCGAAAAATCCCGGCTCAGGAACAGCAACAACTGCAAGCGGGCACCGAGACGTTTCTGGCCTTGTGGAAACCGGCCAATACCGCCGAACCCAAAGGCGCGGTGATTATCATCCCGGGCGCCGGCGAAACCGTTGACTGGCCGCAAGCAGTCGGTCCTTTGCGGCGCAAATTGCCGGACGCCGAGTGGAGCAGCCTGAGTATCACCTTGCCGGACTTGCAAAGCGATGCCATTGCGCCACGAATCGTGGAGGCAACTCCGGCTCCCAAAGCCCCCGAAGCCGACAGCAAGGACTCGACCACCGCAGCCCCGATCGAACAGGTGGCCGGAGGCGAGGCCGATGTGGCCGACAAGGCCATCGCCGAAACCACCGAAGAACAATCCAAAGCAGATGCCGAGCGCATCTTCGCCCGGATCGACGCCGCGATCGCGTTTGCCGAACAACAAAGCGCCCGCAGCATCGTGGTGCTGGGGCATGGCACTGGTGCCTATTGGGCGGCGCGCTACCTGAGCGAGAAGCAGCCATCGCAAGTCGAGAAACTGGTCATGGTCGCCACTCGCACACCGGTGGAAGAGAAGCCCGAGCTGGCGGAACTGACCCCGACCCTGAAACTGCCGACCGCCGATTTTTACTACAAAGACAAAGCGCTGGACCGCAACGCCGCGCTGGAACGCCTGCAGGCCAGCAAACGCTTGAAGTCCTCGACATTCAGCCAGGTCGCGCTCAAGGCCTTGCCCGATAGCAAGGCCGAACAGGAGCAATTGTTCCGGCGTGTGCGAGGTTGGTTGAATCCGCAGCCTGCGACAGACTGACAGACTCTGTCGCCTTCATCGCGGGCAAGCCACGCTTCCACAGGTTTTATGTCGATCACGAAATGGCGGACGACATCAAACCTGTGGGAGCGAGCTTGCTCGCGATAGCGGTATCACTGGCGACGCAAGTTTTCCGGGCTAGCGAAAGTCCCGCCGCTCCCGAATCAGCGTATAGGCACTATGCAGTTCACGCGTTCTCTCGGTTGCCTCACGCACCTGCGTCGCCGTCGCGCCACTGCCGGCGATCTTGTCCGGATGATGGCGACTGAGCAGGCGCCGGTAAGCACGCTTGATCTGCGCCGGTTCAGTGGTGGCCGACACCCCCAACAACTTCAAGGCGTCCTGATAGCTTGGCACGCTGTTGCCCAATGGCCGCTTCTGCGGCTCATAATCGTGGGCCAACGCCTGTACCTGATGCGGCGTCCAGCCCAGCCACTGCCCCCACTGGCGGATCAACTCACGCTCACCGCTGCCTGCACGACCATCGGCCCATACCATTCGCCAGCAGGCGCGTAACACGCCTTCCGCCGCATGGGGCTGGGCACTCAGGCGACGCAGATAACCGCGTAGCCGGTCACGACCCGACTTGCCACGGTTGAACGCGGCAATTGCACGGCGCTGAGCCGGCCCGGACATGTCCAGCGAGCGCATTTCCGCCCGGGCCTGTTCGATGTGCCCGGCCATCACCTGGCCGTCGCACTTGGCCAGGCGTCCCAGCAGGACAAACAGCAACTCATCGTTGCGCAGCACCGGGCGGCCGCCCAGTTTTTCCCGCAAGTGCCCCCAGCTCTGCAGGTGCAAGCGCCGGTCCAGCGCCTGCCCCAACAACGCGCCGAGCATGGCCCCCGGAATACTGGCTATGGCAAAGCCCGCTCCGGCTCCGATCAGAGTCCCTGGCCACAGCATGTCAGCGGCTCGCTTCTATTAATGTTTCAACTTCGGCCAGACGCTCGTGAGTACCGACATCGACCCAGTGCCCCCTCAACTGCTCGCCGGTCACCAGCCCGTCAGCCATGGCTTTGCGCAACAGCGGCGCGAGTTTGAAGGCCCCTGCGGTGCAACCGTCGAACAACTGCGGATGCAGCACGGCGATGCCGCTGTAGGTCAGGGTAGGAGCCTGCGGTTGACCGTCGTGCACCTGGCTTCCGACCAGGCTGAAGTCCCCGGCCGGATGATGCGGCGGGTTGCTGGCCAGCACCAGGTGCGCCAGGCCGTTGATGGGTTGATGCAGCACACTGAAGTCGTAATCGGTCCAGATATCGCCGTTGACCACCACAAAGGCTTCATCTCCCAACAACGGCAAGGCGCGGAAAATCCCGCCGCCGGTTTCCAGGGGTTCCCCCTCCGCCGAGTACTGAATGCTCACGCCATAACGCGAACCGTCGCCCAGATAGTCTTCGATCTGCTGACCGAGCCAGGCGTGGTTGATCACGATGTCGGTGAACCCGCCGGCAGCCAGCGCCCGCAGGTGATACTCGATCAGCGGCACGCCGCCGGCACGCACCAGCGGCTTGGGTGTGGTCAGGGTCAGCGGGCGCATGCGTTCGCCTTTGCCCGCAGCCAGAATCATTGCCTTCATGCTTTCACTCCGGCACGCAGGCTGGCCAGCAGCACATCCAGCTCGGCCAGTTCGGGGCGGCGAGCGATCACGGCATCTATATACGCAAAGAAACGCGGAACATCGCCCAGATAACGCGGTTTGCCGTCGCGATGGCAGATGCGCGCGAAAATACCGATGACTTTCAGGTGACGTTGCGCGCCCATCAAGTCGCTGGCACGCAGAAAGTCCTCGAACTCGGGCTGAACCGGAATACCGAGGGCCCCCGCCTGCTGCCAGTAGCTTTCCAGCCAGCCGCGTACGCGTTCCTCGGGCCAACTGAGGAAGGCGTCCTTGAACAGGCAGGTCACGTCGTAGGTCACCGGGCCATATACCGCATCCTGGAAATCCAGCACGCCGGGGTTGGGCTCGCTGAGCATCAGGTTGCGCGGCATGTAGTCGCGATGCACCAGGACTTTTGGCTGTGCCAGGGCGCTGTCGATCAACAGATCGCTGACCTGCTGCCAGAGCACTTGCTGCGCCGCGTCGAATTCGATGCCCAATTCGCGCTTCACGTACCACTCGGGGAACAGTTCCAGTTCGCGACGCAGTAATGCCACGTCATAGCTCGGCAGCGGTGCAACCATCGGCAACTGCTGGAAAGCCAGCAACGCCTGCAGGGCATCCTTGAACAAATCGTCGGCGTTTTCGCTGTCGATGACATCCAGATAGGTCTTGTTGCCCAGGTCATTGAGCAAAAGAAACCCGCGCTCGAGGTCTTCGGCATAAATTTTCGGCACATTTATTCCGGATTTCGCCAGCAAAAAGGCGATATCCACGAAAGGTTTGCAGTTTTCCTGGGGCGGAGGCGCGTCCATCACGATGAAGCTTTTGCCATCGCCTTCCCAGCGGAAGTACCGCCGGAAACTCGCGTCGCTGCTGGCCGCGGTCAACGTGGCCGGGGGTACGACGCCCCAGCCCTGCTCGGCAAAATGGGTCGCCAATTGTTCATCGAGCCAAACTTTCAGGTGTTGCAAGCGTACATCTTGATCAGGCATTGCAAGGGTCTCCGACGGCGCTAGCCGTCAAGCGGGTCATGCTTTATTATCCAGCATCTTTTTCAGACCATCGAGAGGCGTGCGGCCCACACCGCGGGCAGATGGCACGCAGGAAGCCCGGACTAATAAGATGGCATTGAAATCCCCCGCGTTTCGTAAAAAATTTCCGTTGTTGGTTACCGGCAGTTTGCTGGCGCTGCAACCCCTTGCCACTTCCTACGTGGTCGCCGCGGAACAGTTTGACTGCTCAGTCTCTGCTTCGGGTTCCTGGGACTGCGCGCCAAAGACGCCGGCGGCTGCATTACCACCGCGTCCCGTCCATGACGGCAGCGCAGTTTCCGCCACTGGCGAAGCCTCGGCCGAGAACGGTTCCAGTGAAGACACTGGCGCCAAGCCGGTGCTCGTCACCGAATCCAAAGGCCGTGGCCTGAAGTCGCGTAGCGAAGACTACAGTCACCTCGACTGGGTTCCCCGCGAGCAGCTCACCGCCGCACAATTGGCTGAAACCGGTCCTTATTGCTCTGGTTCCTATATCGAACCGATTCGTCCTGGCATGAATGACAAGACGGATAAAAGTGACGCACCTACCTTTATCGGCGCAAAAGCCTCCCGCTATAAGCAGGATGAGCAGGTCGCAACCCTGGCCGGCGACGTCGTCATGCGCCAGGGCAGCATGCAGGTCGAAGCCGACGAAGCCAACCTGTACCAGGCCGAGAACCGTGGCGACCTGAATGGCAACGTGCGCATTCGCGACAACGGCGCCCTGATCGTCGGCGACCACGCCGACGTGCAGCTCGACACCGGTGAAGCCAAGGTCGACAACGCCGAATACGTGATGCACAAATCACGCATCCGCGGTAATGCGCTGTACGCCAAACGTGCCGAGAACGCTATCATCCGCCTCAAGGACGGTACGTACACCACGTGCGAACCGAACAGCAACGCCTGGCAGCTCAAGGGTAACAACATCACCCTGAACCCGGCCACCGGTTTCGGTACGGCGACCAACGTGACACTGCGGGTCAAGGACATTCCGGTCCTATACACGCCGTACATCTATTTCCCGATCGACGACCGTCGCCAGTCCGGCTTCCTGCCGCCGACCATCGGCACCGGCAGCGATACCGGCTTCATGCTGGTCACCCCGTACTACTTCAACCTGGCGCCGAACTACGATGCCACGTTGTACCCGCGCTACATGGAAAAGCACGGTTTGTTGATGGAAGGCGAGTTCCGCTACCTGACCAAGTCCAGCGAAGGCCAGTTCGGTGCGGCGTACCTCAACGACGAAAGCGACGAACGCGACAAGCAGTCCGACGCCGAAAAAACCCGCTACATGTACAACTGGCAGCACAAGGGTGGCCTCGACTCGCGAGTACTCACGCAAGTCGACTACACCAAGATCAGCGATCCGTATTACTTCCAGGATCTGCAGACCGACCAGATTGGCGTGAAAAGCAACGACTATGTGAACCAGCAGGGTTCCGTGACCTATCGCGGCGACAGCTATACCGCTCGCGCAAACGCCCAGGCATACCAACTGGCAAGCGTATCGAACATTACGCCGTATGACCGCCTGCCGCAGCTCACCCTCGACGGTATGCTGCCTTATCATCCGGAAGGCCTGGATTTCACGTACAACACCGAACTCGTGCGGTTTGACCGGGATCTGCAGAACGGGACCTACTTTGACGAAGATGGCTTCGGTGAACCCCGTATCGATAACAACATTCAAGGTCTGGCTCGCGCCAATGGCGACCGCCTGAATCTCGCGCCCGCCATGAGCCTGCCGATGAACACGACTTACGGCTTCCTGACTCCGAAGCTCAAGTACCAGTACACCCAGTACCAACTGGATCTGGACGGTACCGGCAAAACTCAAATCGCTCAGCAAAATCAAAACGCAGCTGAAAACGGGACTAAAAATTTCAACGGTCAGTTCGACAGCAACCAGAACCGCGGCGTGCCGATCGCCAGTATCGACAGCGGCCTGTACTTCGATCGCAATACCCAGTACTTCGGCAAGAACTACCGCCAGACTCTAGAGCCGCGCCTGTTCTACCTGTACGTGCCTGAGGTCGACCAGGAAGACATCCCGGTATTCGACACCAGCGAATACACCTTCAACTATGCGTCGCTGTTCCGTGACAACCGCTTCTCCGGTTCCGACCGTGTCGGCGACGAGAACAAACTGTCCCTGGGCGTGACCAGCCGCTGGATCGAAGACAACGGTTTCGAGCGCCAACGCATCAGTGTTGGCCAGGCCCTGTACTTCAAGGACCGCGAAGTTCAGTTGCCAGGGATCAACCCAGAAACCCGCGCCGATGCACATTCGAATGTTTCGCCTTATGCGCTGGAATACGAATATCGCTGGAACCGCGACTGGCGTACCACGGCCGACTACAACTGGGACCCGGACAGCCGCAGCCCTCGCTCGGGCAGCGCGATGTTCCACTACCAGCCAGAGGACAACCCGAACAAGATCGTCAACCTCGGCTATCGCTATCGTAACGACCAGGTGATCTACAACCAGAACACCGGTCAATGGCAGTTCGGCGGTGACTACGGCACCCCTGGGCAGCCTGGCTACGTGAAGGACTACTACAAGATCGAACAGCACGACTTCTCGGTGATCTGGCCGATCGTGCCGCAATGGAGCGCTATCAGCCGCTGGCAGTATGACTACAACCGCAACCGTACCCTGGAAGCCTTCGGTGGTTTCGAGTACGACAGCTGCTGCTGGAAACTGCGCCTGATCAACCGTTACTTCGTTGATTACGACGAGTTCAGCCAGCAAGCACCGGAAAACGAAAAAGGCGACCATGGCGTCTTCCTCCAAATTGTTCTGAAGGGACTCGGCGGCCTCACCGGCGCCAAGGCAGAGAGCTTCCTCGACAAAGGCATTCAAGGTTATCGTGAACGTGAAGACCAAGCTTTCTGATTGTCTGCGCCCGCTGATGCTGGGCGCGCTGTTTCTGAGTACGGCGGCCAGTGCCGCCGTGCAGTCCATCGATAAAGTGGTGGCCATCGTCGACAACGACGTGGTCATGCAGAGCCAACTGGACCGACGCGTTCATGAAGTTCAGCAAACCATTGCCAAGCGTGGTTCTGCCGTGCCGCCGGCCAGCGTGCTGGAGCAACAGGTACTTGAGCGCCTGATCGTCGAAAACCTGCAATTGCAGATCGGCGAGCGTTCCGGCATCCGCATTACCGATGAAGAGCTGAACCAGGCCGTGGGCACCATTGCCCAGCGCAACAACATGTCGATCGAGCAGTTCCGCGCAGCCCTGACTCGCGACGGTCTGTCCTATGAAGACGCACGTGAGCAGATTCGCCGCGAAATGGTCATCAGCCGCGTGCGCCAGCGCCGGGTCGCCGAACGCATTCAGGTCTCCGAGCAGGAAGTGAAGAACTTCCTGGCATCTGACCTGGGCAAAATGCAGCTGTCCGAAGAGTTCCACCTGGCCAACATCCTGATTCCTACACCGGAAAGCGCCAACTCCGAAGCGATTCAGAGTGCCGCCAAACAGGCCGATGCGATTTACCAGCAGCTCAAGCAAGGCGCTGACTTCAGTCAGTTGGCAATCGCCAAATCCGCCAGCGAAACCGCTCTGGAAGGTGGTGACATGGGCTGGCGTAAAGCCGCTCAATTGCCTCCGCCGTTCGATCGCCTGCTGAGCACCATGCCGGTGGGTGATGTCACCCAGCCAATGCGTACCCCGGGCGGCTTCATCATCCTGAAGATCCTCGACAAGCGTGGCGGCGAGACCCAGATGCGCGATGAAGTGCATGTGCGTCACATCCTGGTCAAGCCGAGCCCGATCCGAGACGAAGCGAAAACCAAGGCCCTGGCCGAATCGCTCTACAGCCGTATCGAGGCTGGCGAAGACTTCGCCGAGCTGGCGAAAAACTACTCGGAAGACCCGGGTTCCGCCCTCAACGGCGGCGACCTGAACTGGATCGACCCGAACGCGCTGGTACCCGAGTTCCGCGAAGTGATGGCCAAGACCCCACAAGGTCAGCTGTCCAGGCCGTTCCAGACTCAATACGGCTGGCATGTCCTGGAAGTCCTTGGCCGTCGCGCCACCGACAGCACCAGCCAGGCTCGCGAGCAGCAAGCCATGACCGTTTTGCGTAACCGCAAATACGACGAAGAGCTGCAAACCTGGCTGCGTCAGATCCGTGACGAAGCGTACGTGGAAATCAAACTCCCTGGCGCCGACCAGGCAGCGCAGTGAAACCCCAACGTTTCGCGCTGACACCCGGCGAACCAGCCGGCATAGGTCCCGACCTGTGCCTGCTGCTCGCCTCGCAAGCCCAGCCCTATCCCCTGATTGCCATTACCAGTCGCGACCTGCTCATCGAGCGGGCTGCGCAACTGGGCGTGGCGGTCGACTTGCTGCCGGTCACCCCGGACAACTGGCCGGATGCCCCAGCGCCAGCCAACAGCCTGTATGTCTGGGACACACCGCTCAACGCCAAGGTCATCGCCGGACAACTGGACAAGGCCAACGCTGCGTTCGTCCTGGAAACCCTGACCCGGGCCGGCCAAGGCTGCCTGAGCGGGGATTTTGCCGGCATGATTACCGCACCCGTGCACAAAGGCGTCATCAACGAATCCGGCATCGCCTTTTCCGGGCACACGGAATTCCTTGCCGACCTGACCCATACCGCGCAAGTGGTGATGCTGCTGGCCACTCGTGGCTTGCGCGTGGCCCTGGTGACCACTCACCTGCCCCTTCGCGAGATTGCCGATGCCATCACGCCGGAGCGCCTGGAACGCGTCACGCGAATCCTGCACGCCGACCTGCAAAACAAGTTCGGCATCGCCCGGCCGCGCATCCTGGTCTGCGGGCTCAACCCGCATGCAGGTGAAGGCGGACACCTGGGCCATGAAGAAATCGATATCATCGAACCCACATTAGAGCGCCTGCGCGGCGAGGGCATGGACCTTCGCGGCCCCCTGCCCGCCGACACTCTGTTTACCCCCAAATATCTGGAGCACTGCGATGCGGTGCTGGCGATGTACCACGACCAGGGCCTGCCGGTGCTGAAATACAAAGGCTTCGGCGCGGCAGTCAACGTGACCCTCGGCTTGCCGATCATCCGCACCTCGGTCGACCACGGCACCGCCCTGGATCTGGCCGGCAGCGGCAAGATCGACACCGGCAGCCTGCAAGTCGCCCTGGAAACCGCCTACCAGATGGCCGAGACCCGTTTATGACCGAGCACTACCAACACAAGGCGCGCAAACGCTTTGGCCAGAACTTCCTGCACGATGCCGGCGTTATCGACCGCATCCTGCGCTCCATTCATGCCAAGGCAGAAGACCGCCTGCTGGAAATCGGCCCGGGCCAGGGCGCACTGACCCAAGGCCTGCTCAGCAGCGGCGCGCAACTCGACGTGGTGGAACTGGACAAGGACCTGATCCCGATCCTCAACCAGCAGTTTGCCGACAAGAGCAACTTCAACCTGCATCAGGGCGATGCGCTGAAGTTCGACTTCAACAGCCTGAATGCCGCGCCAGGCAGCCTGCGAGTGGTCGGCAACCTGCCGTACAATATCTCCACGCCGCTGATTTTTCACCTGCTGCACAACTCGCACCTGATCCGCGACATGCACTTCATGCTGCAAAAGGAAGTGGTCGAGCGCCTGGCTGCCGGCCCGGGTGGTGGTGACTGGGGCCGTCTGTCGATCATGGTTCAGTACCATTGCCGGGTCGAGCACCTGTTCAACGTCGGCCCGGGCGCGTTCAACCCGCCACCGAAAGTCGATTCGGCCATCGTGCGCCTGGTACCCCACGCAGTACTGCCGCACCCGGCCAAGGATCACCGTCTGCTGGAGCGCGTCGTGCGCGAAGCGTTCAACCAGCGCCGCAAAACCCTGCGCAACACCCTCAAGCTGCTGCTGAGCAATGCCGAAATCGAAGCCGCCGGCGTCGATGGCAGCCTGCGTCCCGAGCAGCTCGACCTGGCCGCCTTCGTGCGCCTGGCTGACAAGCTCAGCGAGCAAGCGCCACAAAAGCCTGCCACTGACTGACAGGCGATGAGCGCTATCGGGTAGGACGCCACTCTGGTCTACTACCCGATACTTGGCCTAGACTGAACTCCATCAGCTACGCCCCGCGTCCCGCTTCGTTTTTAAGGCCCCTTGAATGTCCGATCCTCGTTATCAGGTCGACGTCAGCGTCGTCACCCGCTATCTGGCAGAACAATCGCAACCCGAGCACCACCGCTTTGCCTTCGCCTACACCATTACCGTGCAAAACAATGGCGAAATGCCCGCCAAACTGCTTTCACGGCACTGGGTCATCACCGATGGTGACGGACATGTCGAAGAAGTCCGCGGCGCAGGGGTGGTCGGCCAGCAACCGCTGATCGAACCGGGCAAGAGCCACACCTACAGCAGCGGCACGGTGATGACCACCAAGGTCGGCACCATGCAAGGCACCTACCAGATGCTTTCCGACGACGGCAAACATTTCGATGCCATCATCGCGCCCTTCCGCCTGGCGGTGCCCGGAGCCCTGCACTGATGGCAACCTACGCTGTCGGCGACCTGCAAGGCTGCCTTCAGGCCCTGCAATGCCTACTCAAACAAGTGGCGTTCGACCCTCAACGCGATCGCCTGTGGCTGGTGGGCGACCTGGTCAACCGCGGCCCGCAGTCGCTGGAAACCCTGCGCTTCCTCTATAGCATCCGCGAATCGCTGGTGTGCGTGCTCGGCAACCACGACCTGCACCTGCTGGCGGCCGGACGCAACATCGAACGCCTGAAGAAGGCCGACACCCTGCACGAGATCATTGAAGCGCCGGATAGCGCCGAACTGCTCGAATGGCTGCGCCAGCAAAAGCTCATGCACTACGACGAACAACGCAACGTGGCACTGGTCCATGCCGGCATTCCACCCCAGTGGTCGCTGCGCAAAGCCTTGAAGTGTGCCGCCGAAGTCGAGACCGCCTTGCGTGACGACAACCTGCTGCCACCCTACCTCGATGGCATGTACGGCAACGATCCAGCGAAATGGGACAATGACCTCAAAGGCGTGACGCGCCTGCGGGTGATCACCAATTATTTCACCCGCATGCGTTTTTGCACCGCCGAAGGCAAACTCGACCTCAAGAGCAAGGAAGGCCTCGGTACCGCACCACCCGGCTACAAACCCTGGTTCCAGCACAAGGAACGCAAGACCAAGGGCCTGAAGATCATCTTCGGTCACTGGGCAGCACTGGAAGGCAATATCAATGAGCCTGGCATCTCGGCCCTCGACACTGGCTGCGTCTGGGGCGGCGCCCTGACCCTGATGAACGTCGACAGCTTTGAGCGCCTGTCCTGCAAATGCGACGAACACGGCCATGCCGTGCCGCCAGTCGCCTCATCCATTCCCCAAACATCGCCAGCCAGCGCACCGCGCTAGACTGCCCATTCTGCCGAGCCACAGGAGCCCGCCATGAGCGAATTCAAACGTATCCCCCCGGAACAGGCCCAGGCCCTGCGCGAACAAGGCGCAGTGGTGGTCGACGTCCGCGACCCGGCCACTTTTGCCGCCCTGCATATCGCAGGCTCGAAGCATCTGGACAATCATTCCCTGCACGCTTTCATCCAGGGCGCCGACCTCGACGCACCGACCGTGGTGGTCTGTTATCACGGCAATTCCAGCCAGGGTGCGGCCGCCTACCTGATCAGCCAGGGCTTCTCCGACGTCTACAGCATGGATGGCGGATTCGAGTTGTGGCGTACGACCTATCCGACGGAAACGGCGCAAGGCACTTCCGAATAATTTTTTTGTAACGTTGCAGGCCCCGGCTCCCGCGGGCTAGCGCGGTGGCAGACGAACGGTCTGCCACAACTAATTACGTATCTCGCCTTTACCTCCCGAATTCCCAACTATCCTTAAGCCCAGGCCATCCAAAACAGGGGAGAGCCGGTACACCGGCGCACGGGTCATCGGGAGTAGCTTTCGGAGTCGTCAGCTCCGGGAGAGTTCTGGGGGGTAAACAGCAATCGCCTGTTCGGTTGCTGCCAGCATCGACTGAGTGATCCGGCGTCGGCTCCACGTATCGAGCGAGGTGACGTCATGAGTATCTTTAGCCACTTCCAACAACGCTTCGAGTCCACACGCCAGGAAGAACTCTCACTGCAAGAGTATCTTGAACTGTGCAAAAAAGACCGCAGCGCCTACGTTTCCGCCGCCGAGCGTCTACTGCTGGCCATCGGTGAACCGGAACTGCTCGACACCTCGACCAACTCGAGGCTTTCGCGCATCTTCTCCAACAAGGTAATCCGCCGCTATCCGGCCTTTGAAGACTTCCACGGGATGGAAGAATGCATCGACCAGATCGTGTCGTATTTCCGTCACGCCGCTCAAGGCCTGGAGGAGAAGAAACAAATCCTGTACCTGCTCGGCCCTGTCGGTGGCGGTAAATCGTCCCTGGCCGAGAAGCTCAAGCAGCTGATGGAAAAAGTGCCCTTCTACGCGATCAAGGGCTCGCCGGTATTCGAGTCGCCCCTGGGTCTGTTCAACTCCACTGAAGATGGAGCGATCCTCGAGGAAGACTTTGGCATTCCACGGCGCTACCTCAACACCATCATGTCGCCATGGGCGACCAAGCGCCTGGCCGAATTCGGTGGCGACATCAGCCAGTTCCGCGTGGTGAAACTCTACCCGTCGATCCTCAACCAGATCGCCGTGGCCAAGACCGAACCTGGTGACGAAAACAACCAGGACATTTCGGCACTGGTGGGCAAGGTTGATATCCGCAAACTGGAGGAGTTCCCGCAGAACGACGCCGACGCCTACAGCTACTCGGGCGCCCTGTGCCGGGCCAACCAGGGCCTGATGGAATTCGTCGAAATGTTCAAGGCACCGATCAAGGTGCTGCACCCGTTGCTGACTGCCACCCAGGAAGGCAACTACAACAGTACCGAAGGCCTTGGCGCGATTCCGTTCACCGGGATCCTGCTGGCGCACTCCAACGAATCGGAGTGGCACACCTTCCGCAACAACAAGAACAACGAAGCCTTCATCGACCGGATCTACATCGTCAAAGTGCCGTACTGCCTGCGGGTCAGTGACGAAGTGAAGATCTACGACAAGCTGCTGTTCAACAGTTCGCTGGCCAAGGCGCATTGCGCGCCGGATACCCTGAAGATGCTGGCCCAGTTCACCGTGCTCTCGCGTCTTAAAGAGCCGGAAAACTCCAACATCTATTCGAAGATGCGCGTGTACGACGGCGAGAACCTCAAGGACACCGATCCGAAAGCCAAGTCGATCCAGGAATACCGAGACAACGCCGGTGTCGACGAAGGCATGAACGGTCTCTCGACTCGCTTCGCGTTCAAGATCCTGTCGAAGGTGTTCAACTTCGATCCGCACGAAATTGCTGCCAACCCGGTACATCTGCTCTATGTGCTGGAACAGCAGATCGAACAGGAACAGTTCCAGGCTGAGACCCGCGAACGCTATCTGCGCTTCCTCAAGGAGTACCTGGCACCGCGCTACATCGAATTCATCGGCAAGGAGATCCAGACTGCCTACCTCGAATCCTACAGCGAGTACGGCCAGAACATCTTCGATCGCTACGTGTTGTACGCCGACTTCTGGATCCAGGACCAGGAATACCGCGACCCGGAAACCGGCGAAATCCTCAACCGCGTAGCCCTGAACGAAGAACTGGAGAAAATCGAAAAACCGGCCGGCATCAGCAATCCGAAGGATTTCCGCAACGAAATCGTCAACTTCGTCCTGCGCGCCCGGGCCAACAACAACGGCAAGAACCCGACCTGGCTCAGCTACGAAAAACTGCGGGTGGTCATCGAGAAGAAAATGTTCTCCAACACCGAGGACCTGCTACCGGTCATCAGCTTCAACGCCAAGGCCAGCAAGGAGGACCAGCAAAAACACAACGACTTCGTCACACGGATGGTCGAGCGGGGCTACACCGACAAACAGGTACGACTGCTGTCCGAGTGGTACCTGCGGGTCAGAAAATCACAATAACCCGCTGCCGGTCAGACCGGTTGTCGTCAGCCAGAGACCTGTGTGCGCTTTTTCTGTTACACAGGCCTCTGGAAGGTGTTCGAAAGTCGGTAGCGAGTTCAGGCAGCATCCAAGGCGCTTGGGGGAGCGTTCAATATCCCTCGGCTCTCGGTTCGATGCTGTATCACCGCTCGCCCCTTTCAGGACAGCTTCTAAGGAGCAGTCATGAGCTATGTGATCGACCGACGTCTCAATGGCAAGAACAAGAGCACGGTGAACCGCCAGCGGTTTCTGCGGCGCTACCGTGATCACATTAAAAAGGCTGTCGAAGAGGCGGTCAGCCGGCGCTCCATTACCGATATGGAACACGGCGAACAAATCAGCATTCCCGGCCGCGACATCGACGAGCCGGTGCTTCACCACGGCCGCGGTGGCAAGCAGACGGTCGTGCACCCGGGCAACAAGGAGTTCACCAGTGGCGAACATATCGCCCGTCCACCGGGAGGCGGTGGCGGCCGAGGCCCCGGCAAGGCTGGCAATTCCGGCGAAGGGATGGACGAATTCGTCTTCCAGATCACCCAGGAAGAGTTCCTCGAGTTCATGTTCGAGGATCTCGAACTGCCCAACCTGGTAAAACGCAACCTGACCGGCACCGACACCTTCAAGACCGTGCGGGCCGGGATCAGCAACGAGGGCAACCCGTCGCGGATCAACATCATCCGCACCCTGCGCTCAGCCCACGCCCGGCGGATCGCCCTGTCCGGCAGCAGCCGGGCAAAACTGCGTGAGGCCAAGGAAGAACTTCTGCGACTCAAGCAGGAAGAGCCAGACAACTTCGGCGATATTCAGGAAATCGAAGCTGAAATCGAAAAACTCAGCGCGCGCATTCACCGCGTGCCGTTTCTCGACACGTTCGACCTCAAGTACAACCTGCTCATCAAACAACCCAACCCCAGTTCCAAGGCCGTGATGTTCTGCCTGATGGACGTGTCCGGCTCGATGACCCAGGCGACCAAGGACATCGCCAAGCGCTTCTTCATCCTGCTGTACCTGTTTCTCAAGCGTAACTACGACAAGATCGACGTCGTGTTCATCCGCCACCACACCAGTGCCCGCGAAGTGGATGAAGAAGAGTTTTTCTACTCTCGGGAAACCGGCGGTACCATAGTCTCCAGCGCCCTGAAACTGATGCAGGAGATCATGGCCGAGCGCTACCCGAGTAACGAGTGGAACATCTACGCCGCCCAGGCCTCCGATGGCGACAACTGGAACGACGACTCTCCGATCTGCCGCGACATCCTGATCAACCAGATCATGCCATTCGTGCAGTACTACACTTACGTTGAGATCACCCCGCGCGAACACCAGGCCCTTTGGTTCGAATACGAGCGCATCGCCGAAGCCTTTTCCGACACGTTTGCCCAGCAACAACTGGTCTCGGCCGGGGATATCTATCCGGTCTTCCGTGAACTCTTCCAGCGCAGGTTAGTGACATGACCGCCAAAGAGCAGAAGCGCCAACCCATTTCCACCGGCTCCGAATGGACGTTCGAGCTGATCCAGGCGTACGACCGCGAAATCAGCCGCATTGCGGCGGGTTACGCCCTCGATACGTACCCGAACCAGATCGAAGTGATCACCGCCGAGCAGATGATGGATGCCTACGCCTCCGTCGGCATGCCTCTGGGTTATCACCACTGGTCCTACGGCAAGCACTTCCTCAGCACTGAAAAATCCTACACCCGCGGCCAGATGGGTCTGGCGTACGAGATCGTGATCAACTCCGACCCGTGCATCGCCTACCTGATGGAAGAAAACACCATCTGCATGCAGGCGCTGGTGGTGGCCCATGCCTGCTACGGGCACAACAGCTTTTTCAAAGGCAATTACCTGTTCCGCACCTGGACCGACGCCAGCTCGATCATCGATTACCTGGTGTTTGCCAAGCAGTACATCATGCAATGCGAGGAGCGCCACGGCATTGACGCGGTCGAGGACCTGCTCGATTCCTGCCATGCGCTGATGAACTATGGCGTCGACCGCTACAAACGTCCCTATCCGATTTCCGCGGAAGAAGAACGCCGCCGGCAAAAGGACCGGGAGGAGCACTTGCAGAAACAGATCAACGATCTGTGGCGCACCATTCCCAAGGGCGCGGACAAGTACAGCGACAAGGACAACGCACGCTTCCCCGCCGAACCTCAGGAAAACATCCTGTACTTCATTGAAAAACATGCGCCGCTGCTGGAACCATGGCAGCGGGAAATCGTGCGCATCGTGCGCAAGATCGCCCAGTATTTTTATCCACAGCGCCAGACCCAGGTGATGAACGAAGGCTGGGCCACCTTCTGGCACTACACCCTGATGAACGATCTGTACGACGAGGGCCTGGTCACCGACGGCTTCATGATGGAGTTCCTGACGTCCCACACCAGCGTGGTGTTCCAGCCTGGCTTCGACAGCCCCTACTACAGCGGCATCAACCCTTACGCCCTGGGGTTTGCCATGTACCGTGACATCCGTCGCATGTGCGAAGAGCCCACGGAAGAAGATCGCCGCTGGTTCCCCGACATTGCCGGTACCGACTGGCTGGCAGCCATCAAGTTCGCCATGAGCAGCTTCAAGGATGAGAGCTTCATCCTGCAGTACCTCTCACCCAAGGTGATCCGCGACCTCAAGCTGTTCAGCATTCTCGATGACGATCAGAAGGACGACCTGCTGGTGCCCGCCATTCACGACGAAGGTGGCTACCGCATCATCCGGGAAACCCTGGCCGCGCAGTACAACCTGGGCAATCGCGAACCTAACGTGCAGATCTATAGCATCGACCGGCGTGGCGACCGCTCCCTGACCCTGCGTCACCAGCAACACGACCGCAAACCGCTGGGCGACTCGACCGAAGAAGTGCTCAAACACCTGCACCGCCTTTGGGGTTTCGACATTCACCTGGAAACCCTGCAAGGGGACACCGTGATGAAAACCCATCATGTGCCACCCCGAAACGAGCACAGCGAGGGTGATTACGGTCGACTGGACCTGGCTGTCATCCATCTTTGAACCGCTTTACGACTCCGAAAGCTCGATGCAAGGGTTATCCTGTCGAGCTAACGGAGGTTTTTTATGCGTATTTATAAAGTCGGTGGTGCGGTACGTGATCGCCTGCTGGGCAAACCGGTCACCGATATCGACTGGGTCGTGGTCGGCGCCACCACCGAAGAAATGCTCGCCAAGGGTTTTCGCCCGGTGGGTGCGGATTTCCCGGTGTTCCTTCATCCAAAAAGCGGTGAGGAATACGCCCTCGCCCGCACCGAGCGCAAAAGCGGGCGCGGTTACGGCGGGTTCACTTTTCACGCCAGTCCTGAAGTCACCCTTGAAGAAGACCTGATCCGTCGCGACCTGACCATTAACGCCATGGCCGAAGACGATCAGCAGAACCTGACCGACCCCTACCACGGCCAGCGCGATCTCGAAGCGCGCCTGCTGCGCCATGTTTCCCCGGCGTTTGCCGAGGATCCGCTCAGGGTCCTCCGTGTAGCCCGCTTTGCCGCGCGATATGCCGCGCTGGGTTTTACCGTCGCCCCGGAAACCCTTGAACTGATGCGTCAACTCAGCGAGTCAGGCGAGCTTGAGGCACTGACTCCCGAGCGCAGCTGGAAGGAAATCTCCCGCGCCCTGATGGAAGATCAGCCACAGGTGTTTATCGAGGTGTTGCGTGCATGTGGCGCACTCAAGGTGCTGATGCCGGAGGTCGACGCACTGTTCGGCGTCCCGCAGCCCCCGGCCCATCACCCGGAAATCGATACTGGCGCACACACCCTGAGCGTGTTGCAGCAAGCAGCACTGCACAAACAGCCGCTGACCGTGCGCTGGGCCTGCCTGCTGCACGATCTGGGCAAGGGCCTGACGCCAAAGGAGGAATGGCCTCGGCACATTGCCCACGAGTTCAAGGGCCTGAAGCTGATCAAAGCGGTCAACGAACGCTTCAAGGTGCCGAGAGACTGCCAGGAACTGGCAATGCTGGTGGGCGAGTACCACACCCACGGGCATCGCGCCCTGGAGTTAAAGCCATCGACATTGCTGGAATTGTTGCAAAGTTTCGACGTTTACCGTCGACCACAGCGGTTCGAGGAGTTCATCGCGGCATGCGAGATGGATGCGCGCGGACGCGAAGGGCTGGAGCAGAGAAGTTATCCACAGGCGGATTATCTGCGCGGGGCGGCGACTGCGGCGCGCAGCATTGCGGTGCAGCCGCTGCTGGAGAAGGGTTTCAAGGGTCCAGAGTTGGGCGAGGCGATCAAGCGTGAGCGGCTCAAGGCGCTGAAGGCTTACAAAGAAAATGCCTGAAGAGCAAAAGATCGCAGCCTTCGGCAGCTCCTACAGGGAATCGCCTGTGTAGGAGCTGCCGAAGGCTGCGATCTTTTGCTTTAAAGGAAACTGGACGGGGTCAGTTGCTCGCCACGCCACTCAAACGCCACTGGCGCCAATACCTGATCAATCTGCGATTCGGCCCACAACCTGGCGAAACTTTTACCGACACCAGGGTGCACGCGATCCGGCGCGATCAACGATAACGGCCACAGAACAAAAGCATTTTTCAGGATTTCTGCCCGCGGCAAGATCAGGCCATCGAAGTTGCCCACCAGCTCACCGAACAACAACACGTCGATATCCAGCGGCAAACCTCGGCGATCCGGTGCGTAACGACCGTTATCCGCCTCAATGAACTTCAGACGACGATCAAGCTCAATCAGCGGCAGATCGGTATACGCCGACACCACGAAATTGAAGAACGACCCGCTCTTGATGCCCACCGGCTGGCTTTCGAACACCGCCGAACAGTGGATATCGACAAGGAACGCCGCCAATGCATCGAGCCCCGCCCGCAAATGGGCTTCACGCTCGATATTGCTACCGAGCCCGAGGTACACCTGAGTCAGCGACATCCGCGCTCGATCTCCACGCCCACACCACCGGTGGCAGCCGGGACCGCGCCGGGCTTGGTCAGCTTCAGACGCACCCAGGTGATCTTGAATTCGTTCATCAGCACTTCAACCAGACGCTCGGCAAAAGTCTCGACCAGCTGGTATTGCGCCTGCTCGGCAAACGCCTGGATGCGCGAGGAAACACTGGCGTAGTCGAGCGCCAAGGTCAGGTCATCACCGGCTGCGGCCGGGCGATTATCCCAGGCGAAGCTCAGGTCAAGACGCAAGCACTGTCGGATGCCTCGCTCCCAGTCGTAGGCACCAATCACCGTGTCGACTTCCAGGCCCTCGATAAACACTCTGTCCAAGCACTTCTCTCCGCTACACGACAAGGGCGCAATGCGCCGTTAGAATCAGGGCTTCCTCGCCCGGAATAGTTAGCATGTTTTGGTTATTGGCGATCCTCGCCTACCTGCTCGGCTCTCTGTCCTTTGCCATTTTGCTCAGCCGCCTGACCGGTAACCCCGATCCGCGAATGAGTGGCTCGGGCAATGCCGGCGCCACCAACATGTTGCGCCTGGCCGGCAAGAAACTCGCCATCCTGACCCTGCTCGGCGACCTTTGCAAAGGCCTGCTGCCGGTACTGATAGCGCGTCTTGCGGGCCTTTCGCAGCAGGAACAAGCCTGGATCGGCGTCTATGCCGTCATCGGCCATCTGTTTCCGCTGTACTTCCGTTTTCGCGGCGGCAAGGGTGTCGCCACCGCTGCCGGCATGCTGCTGGGGCTGTACCCGCCCGCCGCCCTTCTGGCGGTCTGCGCCTGGCTCTTGACGTTCTACCTGACCCGCACCAGCTCCCTGGCCGCCCTGATTGCCACGCCGCTGACCCTGCCTTTGCTGGCCTGGCAAGAACCGGCGGCCCTGCTGCCCATGAGCACGCTCACCGGACTGATCGTCTGGCGCCATCGCAGCAATCTACGCGACCTGTTTGCCGGGCGCGAACGGCATTTCTAGCGGCCGGAAATAAGCGCCGCTCATCACAACGCCGACAACTGCTCCATCGGCCAGCGTGCCTGCACGCTGATCGCCAGGCTTTCCTGCTGACCGGCCTGCAAGCGCTGGCAGCCGGCAAAGGCGATCATCGCGCCGTTATCGGTACAGAACTGCGGACGGGCATAAAACACATCACCCTTCATATCGCCGAGCATTTTCCCCAGAGAAGCACGCAACGCCTTGTTGGCACTGACGCCCCCGGCGATCACCAGGCGCTTCATGCCGGCGGCTTTAAGGGCACGCTTGCACTTGATGGTCAAAGTCTCCACCACGGCCTGCTGGAACGCCAGTGCGATGTCGCATTGGGCTTGCTCGCCGTCGTCCCCGGCACTGACGCAGTGTTGCCAGGTATTCAAAGCAAAGGTTTTCAGGCCACTGAAGCTGAAATCCAGGCCCGGGCGGTCGCACATCGGACGCGGGAAGACGAAACGCCCCGCAACTCCCTGCTCTGCAAGGCGAGCGATCTCCGGTCCGCCCGGATAATTGAGGCCCATCATCTTGGCCGTCTTGTCGAAAGCTTCGCCGGCAGCATCATCCAGGGTCTCGCCCAAGAGCGTGTACTGACCAATTCCGTCGACCTGAACCAGTTGCGTATGACCACCGGAGACCAACAAAGCGACGAACGGGAATTCCGGCGGTTGCGACTCCAGCATCGGTGCCAGCAAGTGGCCTTCCATGTGGTGTACGCCGAGGGCCGGAATACCCCAGGCAAAGGCCAGCGCCTGGGCGCAGGAAGCCCCCACCAGCAAGGCACCGACCAGGCCAGGACCCGCGGTATAGGCGATGGCGTCGATCTCGGTCGGCACGCAGTCGGCCTCGGCCAACACCTGACGAATCAAGGGCAGCATGCGTTTGACGTGATCGCGCGAGGCCAGCTCCGGCACCACGCCACCATAGGCGCGGTGCAGGTCGATCTGACTGAAAAGCGCATCGGCCAACAGCCCGCGTTCACTGTCATATAATGCGACGCCGGTTTCGTCGCAGGAGGTTTCTAATCCCAGTACTAGCATGGGTTTGCGCCTTGTTTAGGCTGAATTCGAAGGCGCGCATAATAGTCGTCGCGGGATGCCCCGACCAGCGGTTTTCGATCAGAGGCTTTGCATTCCGAGCGATGAGGGGTTAACATCCGCAACCCTTAAAAACCGACGTCTTCAAGTGCTCTTTTGCCGCGAGGATGTTGACCCCGGTAATGAATGAAGGTAGCTCTGGATGCCAGCCGTCAAAGTAAAAGAGAACGAACCCTTCGACGTAGCTCTGCGTCGTTTCAAGCGCTCCTGCGAAAAAGCCGGTGTACTGGCTGAAGTTCGTAGCCGCGAATTTTACGAGAAGCCAACTTCTGAGCGTAAGCGCAAAGCAGCTGCTGCTGTTAAGCGTCACGCCAAGAAAGTTCAGCGCGAACAGCGCCGCGCCGTTCGTCTGTACTAATACACAGACGACCGTAGCAAGCTTCTGCCAAGCCCGGCCCTCAGCCGGGCTTATGGCATTTGCGTAAATCGCTTGATGCTTCACTGTCAAAGCCGCAGACGCGACCGAGACAAATCTGCTTCACCGCGTCAGACCTGGCTCTTTTGCCAGCGGTGCACGTCTTTTCTGACGAGCCTTTCAAGGCTACTGACGAGCACACCCACTGATTCCTCTCACGACGATCAGCCCAAGGCACCTGCTTGCGTGCCGAATGATGAGCTATCCGAGGCCTGTGTTTGGCCGCAGCGGATTCAGCGCAACACATTCAAACAGCCGAATACTGATTGGCATTAACGTCAGTGGATTTTCGGCAGATACACTTCCCGACAGCGATTACGCAGACGACACTGGTCGAGCCGCACACTTTGCGCGCTTCAATCAACGCCCGCGTTCGGTCGCCGTACGTTTCGGGCTCCTTTCAGCGCAGATGACGAGAACGCCATGGCCGGGCTAATTCCCCAGAGCTTCATTGACGACCTTCTGAACCGCACCGACATCGTCGACGTGGTCAGCTCGCGCCTGCAATTGAAAAAGGCCGGCAAGAACCACACCGCCTGCTGCCCGTTCCACAAGGAAAAAACGCCCTCGTTCAGCGTCAGCCCCGACAAGCAGTTCTATTACTGCTTCGGCTGCGGCGCTGGCGGCAACGCCCTCGGCTTCATCATGGACCACGACAACCTGGATTTCGTCCAGGCGGTCGAAGAACTGGCCAAAGCCGCCGGCATGGAAATCCCCCGCGAAGAAAGCGGCCGCCCGCACAAGCCGCGGCAGCCGACCGATTCGCCGCTGTATCCGCTGCTCAGCGCCGCCGCCGACTTTTATCGCCAGGCCTTGAAAAGCCATCCATCGCGCAAGGCCGCCGTGGACTACCTGAAAGGTCGCGGGCTGACCGGCGAAATCGCCCGGGACTTCGGCCTGGGCTTTGCACCGCCTGGCTGGGACAACCTGTTCAAGCACTTGAGCAGCGACACCCTGCAACAAAAAGCCATGATCGATGCCGGCCTGCTGATCGAAAACGCCGAAAGCGGCAAACGTTACGACCGCTTCCGCGACCGAGTGATGTTCCCGATCCGCGACAGCCGCGGGCGCGTCATTGCCTTTGGCGGCCGGGTATTGGGCGACGACAAGCCGAAGTACCTGAACTCCCCGGAAACCCCGGTATTCCATAAAGGGCAGGAACTCTACGGCCTGTACGAAGCGCGCAAGACCAACCGCAACCTCGACGAGATCATCGTCGTCGAGGGCTACATGGACGTCATTGCCCTGGCCCAGCAAGGCCTGCGCAATGCCGTCGCGACCCTGGGTACCGCCACCAGCGAAGAGCACCTCAAGCGGCTGTTTCGCGTCGTGCCCAGCGTGCTGTTCTGCTTCGACGGCGATCAGGCCGGTCGCAATGCGGCATGGCGGGCACTGGAGGCAACACTTTCGAGTCTGCAGGACGGTCGTCGTGCACGTTTTCTGTTCCTGCCCGAGGGCGAAGATCCGGACACCCTGGTCCGCTCCGAAGGCACTGACGCCTTCCGCGCACGGATCAACCAGCATGCACAGCCCCTGGCCGATTACTTCTTCCAGCAATTGACGGAAGAAGCCGACCCGCGCTCGCTCGAGGGCAAGGCCCATATGGCCACCCTCGCCGCGCCGCTGATCGACAAAGTCCCGGGCGCCAACCTGCGCACCCTGATGCGCCAGCGCCTGAGCGAAATCACCGGCTTGAGCGGCGAAGCAGTGAGCCAGCTGGCACAAAGCGCCCCGCAGGAAGCACCACCGGCCTACGACCCGGGCATCGATTACGACGCGATGCCCGACTACAGCGACTATCATCAGCCGCAGGCACAGGACATGTATGTGCCGCAGCAGGAATGGACGCCAAAGAAGCCCGGTGCAGGAGGCAAGAAATGGGACAAGAAACCGTGGGACAAGAATGGCAAACGGGGCGGTGATCGCGATCAACCCCGCGCGCCACGGGTGCCCGCCGCCGTAGAACCGCCGACCCTCGCCGCCTTGCGCACGCTGCTGCATCACCCGCAACTGGCCGAAAAAGTCGAGGATGCCGGGCACTTCGCCGCCGAGGATCACACCAACACACAATTGCTGGTGGCGCTGCTCGAAGCCGTGCAGAAGAATCCCAAGCTAAACTCAATTCAGCTGATTGCCCGCTGGCACGGCACAGAGCAGGGCCGCTTGCTCAAGGCCCTGGCGGAAAAGGAATGGCTGATTGATGGAGACAACCTTGAACAACAGTTTTTCGACACCATTACTAGCTTGTCAGCCCGCCAACGCGAGCGAAACCTGGAACAACTTCTTCGAAAAGCACGTCAAAGTGAATTGAGCACCGAAGAGAAAAACCAACTGCGCGACCTTTTAAGTCGCAATGTTTCCGCATCAAACCCGACCTCAACTGGCGCGTGAGGTCATAGCTCAGGTATAATCCTCGGCTTGTTTTTTGCCCGCCAAGACCTTCAGTGGATAGGGTGTTATGTCCGGAAAAGCGCAACAGCAGTCTCGTATCAAAGAGTTGATCACACTTGGTCGTGAGCAGGGCTACCTGACTTACGCGGAGGTCAACGACCACCTGCCGGAGGATATTTCAGATCCGGAACAGGTGGAAGACATCATCCGCATGATCAATGACATGGGGATCAACGTATTCGAGGTTGCGCCAGATAAGGATTCCCTTATGCTGGCCGACGCCGATACCGACGAAGCCGCAGCCGAAGAGGCCGCTGCAGCGTTGGCTGCGGTCGAGACCGACATTGGTCGCACTACCGACCCGGTGCGCATGTACATGCGCGAAATGGGTACGGTGGAGCTCCTCACACGTGAAGGCGAAATTGAAATCGCCAAGCGTATTGAAGAGGGCATCCGTGAGGTGATGAGCGCAATCGCGCACTTCCCTGGCACGGTTGATCATATTCTCTCCGAGTACACCCGCGTCACCACCGAAGGTGGCCGCCTGTCCGACGTCCTGAGCGGTTATATCGACCCGGACGACGGCATCGCGCCGCCTGCGGCAGAAGTGCCGCCACCGATTGACGCGAAAGCCGTCAAGGCGGATGACGACACCGACGACGAAGACGGTGAAGCCTCGGAAGACGAGGAAGAAGCCGAAAGCGGTCCGGATCCGATCATCGCCGCCCAGCGTTTTGGCGCTGTGGCCGATCAGATGGAAATCACCCGCAAGGCGCTGAAAAAGCACGGTCGTCACAACAAGGCAGCGATTGCCGAGTTGCTGGCCCTGGCCGACCTGTTCATGCCGATCAAACTGGTACCGAAGCAATTCGAAGCCCTGGTCGAGCGTGTTCGCAGTGCCCTGGATCGCCTGCGTCAGCAAGAGCGTGCAATCATGCAGCTCTGCGTTCGTGATGCGCGCATGCCGCGTGCAGACTTCCTGCGCCAGTTCCCGGGCAACGAAGTCGACGAAAGCTGGAGTGACGCCCTGGCCAAAGGCAAAAGCAAATACGCTGAAGCCATTGGCCGCCTGCAGCCGGACATCGTCCGTTGCCAGCAAAAGCTGACCGCGCTGGAAACCGAAACCGGTTTGACCATCGCCGAGATCAAGGACATCAACCGTCGCATGTCGATCGGTGAGGCCAAGGCCCGCCGCGCGAAGAAAGAGATGGTTGAAGCCAACTTGCGTCTGGTGATCTCGATCGCCAAGAAGTACACCAACCGTGGCCTGCAATTCCTCGATCTGATCCAGGAAGGCAACATCGGCTTGATGAAAGCGGTAGACAAGTTCGAATACCGCCGCGGCTACAAGTTCTCGACTTATGCCACCTGGTGGATCCGTCAGGCGATCACTCGCTCGATCGCCGACCAGGCCCGCACCATCCGTATTCCGGTGCACATGATCGAGACGATCAACAAGCTCAACCGCATTTCCCGGCAGATGCTGCAGGAAATGGGTCGCGAACCGACCCCGGAAGAGCTGGGCGAACGCATGGAAATGCCTGAGGACAAGATCCGCAAGGTATTGAAGATCGCTAAAGAGCCGATCTCCATGGAAACCCCGATCGGTGATGACGAAGACTCCCATCTGGGTGACTTCATCGAAGACTCGACCATGCAGTCGCCAATCGATGTTGCAACCGTTGAGAGCCTTAAAGAAGCGACTCGCGAAGTGCTGTCCGGCCTCACTGCCCGTGAAGCCAAGGTACTGCGCATGCGCTTCGGTATCGACATGAATACCGACCACACCCTCGAAGAGGTTGGCAAACAGTTTGACGTGACCCGCGAGCGGATTCGTCAGATCGAAGCCAAGGCGCTGCGCAAGCTGCGCCACCCGACCAGAAGCGAGCATCTGCGCTCCTTCCTCGACGAGTGATCACAGAACCCCCGGCCCAGGCCGGGGGTTTTGTTTTATGGCAGATTAATATCTCCACACCTCCCCTCCGCCCTGTAGCCCGTCTACACTCGAAACATTCCCCAGAGCCATAACGAGACCGTTATGCCCAGACTGCCGACCGTGCTTTTTTTGCTGTCGCTGATGACCTGGACCGCAACGGCTGGCGCGCTGACTCTAACTGAGGATGAACGTAGCTGGCTGGCGGCTCACCCGGACTTGCGCCTGGGTGTCGATGCGTCGTGGCCGCCCTTCGAGTTTCGCGACGATGAGGGCCGCTACCAGGGCCTTGCCGCGGATTACATCGAGGTCATTCGCCAAAGACTGAAAACCCGGCTCACGCCCATCGAGCCGGTGAGCTGGACCGCCGTCCTGGAACAAGCCAAAAAAGGCAAAATCGACCTGCTGCCGGGCATCATGTCGACCCCGGAACGCCAGAAATACCTGTCGTTTACCCGCCCCTATCTGGATTTTCCGATCGTCATCCTGGCCCATGTCAGGGGCGCCCAGCCACACAACCTGCAAGACCTGTATGGCCTGAAAATCGCCGTGGTGGAAAACTACGCCCCCCACGAACTGTTGCGCACCCACAATCCCGACCTGAACCTGGTGGCGATGCCGAACGTCAGCTCGGCGTTACAGGCGCTGGCCACGGGTGCAGTGGATGCGGTGGTGGGCGATCTGGCGTCCAGCGTCTGGAGCCTGCGCCAGCTCAAGCTCGATGGGCTGTATGTCAGCGGTGAAACCCCCTATCGCTATCAACTGGCCATGGCCGTACCCCGCAACAACGCAATCCTCGTCGGCATTCTCGACAAAGTCCTGGCGGACATGAGCCCCGCCGAAATCAGCGCCATTCAGGAGCATTGGGTCGGTAACGTCATCGATCATCGAACATTCTGGAATGACCTGCTGGTGTATGGCCTGCCCGGATTGCTGCTATTGACCCTGGTGCTGGCGGCGGTTATCCGCATCAACCGCCGCTTGAGTTCGGAAATCGCCCGCCGGGTCGATCTTGAACAGGAACTGCGCAGCAGCGAGTACCACTACCGTGGCCTGGTAGAGAGCCTGTCGGCCATCGCCTGGGAAGCCAAGGTCACCGACTACACCTACAGCTACGTATCGCCCCACGCCGAAGATCTTCTTGGCTACCCCCTCTCCCATTGGCTGATTCCGGGCTTCTGGCGCAACATCATTCACCCCGCCGACCTGACTCGTGCCCAGACTTTCTGCGATCACGAAGTGCTGGCCGGGCGCGATCACCGCCTTGATTACCGGGTGATTACCGCCGACGGGCGCTGCCTGTGGGTGCGCGACATCGTCAGCCTGATCGAACACGGGCAAGAGCCGGTGTTGCGCGGGTTGATGATCGACATCACCGACGCCAAGCGCACCGAAGAAGCGCTGCGCCTGTCGGAACAGAAATTCGCTTCCGTGTTCCAGCAATGCCCTGACATTCTGGTGATCGCCCGCCTGAGCGACGGTTGCCTGCTGGAGGTCAACGAAGCGTTCGAAGAACAGATCGGCCTCAAGGCCGAGGACGTCATTGGACTGACCGCCACCGACCTGAACATCTGGGGGATTCCCGGCGTTGGGCCGGGTCTGTTGCAACGCTTGCAGGCCGGCAGCATCCGCAATCTGGAAATGCCCTTTCGTCGCAGCAACGGCCAGGTGTTCACCGGGCTGATCTCCGCCGAACCGTTCGACCTCGACATGACACCGGCGCTGGTGGTCGTAGTGCGGGACATCACCCAGCTCAAGGAAACCCAGCAACAACTGCAAACGTCCGAAGAAAAGTTCGCCAAGGCTTTCCATGCGTCCCCCGACGGCCTGCTGCTGTCGCGGCAAAGTGACGGTTTGCTGATGGAGGTCAACGAGGGTTTCAGTCGCATCACCGGATTCAACAGCGCCATGTCCGTGGATCGTTCGGTGCTGGACCTAGGCATCTGGGTCAATCTCAATGAACGCAAACAAATGCTCGACCTGCTGCATCGGGACGGTTTTGTCCGCGACTTCAGTTGCCATATCCGCCGCAGCGACGGGCAGATCCGCCTCTGTGAAGTGTCCAGCCGTCCGCTGCCGATCGGCGATGACGACTGCATGCTGACCATCGCCCGGGACATCACCGAGCGGCACCTGATGCAGGAAAAACTGCAACAGGCCGCCACCGTGTTCGAAAGCACCGCCGAAGGCGTGTTGATCACCGATACCCAACAGCACATCAGTGCGGTCAACCGTGCCTTCACCGAAATCACCGGTTACAGCGAAAGCGAAGCGCTGGGCCACACGCCACGGCTGCTCGCTTCGGGCTTGCATGACAGCGCGTTCTACGCGGCCATGTGGCATCAATTGACTGCCGAAGGTCATTGGCAGGGCGAGATTTCCAATCGGCGCAAAAATGGCGAGCTGTACCCGAGCTGGCTGACCATCAGTGCCGTACGCAACCGCGACAAGTTCATCACCCACTTTGTCGCGGTATTCGCCGACATCTCCAGCCTCAAGCATGCCCAGGCCAAACTCGACTACCAGGCGCACCACGACCCGCTGACAGGCCTGCCGAACCGCACGCTGTTCGAAAGCCGCTTGTTGACGGCACTCAACAACCAGCAGGAGAACGGCGGCCAGGGCGCCGTGCTGTTCCTTGACCTTGACCGCTTCAAGCACATCAACGACAGCCTCGGCCACCCGGTGGGCGACTTGCTGCTCAAGGGCATTGCCGTACGTCTCAAGGAGCAGTTGCGTGACATCGACACCGTGGCACGCCTGGGCGGTGACGAGTTCATTATCCTGCTGCCAGGCCTGCAACAACCCAGTGACGCCGACAACATTGCCACCAAATTGCTCAATTGTTTCGCCGCGCCGTTCCAGGCCGGCGAACACGAGTTTTTCATCAGCGCCAGCATTGGCACCAGCCTCTATCCCAAGGATGGCTGTGACGTTGCCACGCTGATCAAGAACGCCGACGCGGCGATGTACCGCTCCAAGGCCAAGGGCCGCAACCGCGTCGAAAGCTACACCCGCGACCTCACCGCCCAGGCCAGCGAACGCGTGGCGCTGGAGCACGAACTGCGCCGCGCCATCGAACGCAACGAATTGCACCTGTGCTACCAACCGAAAATCAGCCTCGACGACTACAGCCTGGTCGGCGCCGAAGCCCTGATCCGCTGGCGCCACCCGACCTTTGGCGACGTGCCGCGGGAACACTTCATCCCGCTGGCTGAAGAAAACGGCATGATCCTGCAAATCGGCGACTGGGTCCTGGAAACCGCCTGCCGCCAGATGGCCGAATGGCACCGCCTGTACGAAAGCCCCGGCCCACTGTCGGTCAACCTTGCCGGCGCCCAATTGCGCCAGCCCAACCTGCTGGGGCGTATCGAGCAGTTACTCAAGGACAACGGCCTCAACCCCGGATTCCTGCAACTGGAAATCACCGAAAACTTCATCATGAGCCAGGCCGAAGAAGCGCTGGCGGTATTGCATCAACTCAAACATCTGGGCGTGCAACTGGCCATCGATGACTTCGGCACCGGCTACTCGTCCCTGAGTTACCTCAAGCGTCTGCCGCTGGACATCCTCAAGATCGACCAGTCCTTTGTCCGCGGTCTGCCGGACGATCCCCACGATGCGGCGATCGTACGCGCCATCATCGCCCTCGGACGCAGCATGCAATTCACCGTGATTGCCGAAGGCGTCGAGACCCAGGCGCAACAGCAATTCCTCGCCGCCGAGGGCTGCGAACAGATCCAGGGCTACATCGTCAGCCTGCCCTTGCCCCCCGAAGAATTCGCCGCGACGTTTCTTCGTACAACCGTAATGGCTTTTTCGGATAGCACAGCCGCGAAACCGTCGCTATAATCCGCGACCTACTGAGGGCCTATAGCTCAGTTGGTTAGAGCAGAGGACTCATAATCCTTTGGTCCACGGTTCAAGTCCGTGTGGGCCCACCAAACAAGAAAGCCGCGCAATGCGCGGCTTTTGCGTTTCTGGCTGATCGGTTTTTGCAGAGACGTTTTTATCACCTCAATTGGCAAAGTTCTCGATCTTCACCTGTCCGTCGGGAAAGGTTGCGATGATTTCCAGCTCGCCGCCCATGGCGCGGATGTAATTGCGCAACGTGCTGATATACATGTCGGTTCGTCGCTCCATCCTGGAAATTGCCGCCTGATTGACATGTAGCGCCTTGGCCAAGGTCTCCTGGCTCAGCTCCTGGGCCTTACGCAACTCGTGCAGAGGCATTTCTTTAAGATGCTGTTGGAACTGCCGCTCTGCGTCAGCGCGAGATTCCGGCGTCATTCGAGCTTGGAGCTCAGCAAATTTCTTAGCCATCGTTGCGGCCCTCATTACGCAGTGTTTCCAAATGTTCGTCATACAAGTTATCCGCCAGCGGGACATGCTCGTCGTACCAGCGGTCTTGACCGGTTTTGTCCCCGCCGATCAAAAGTAGAGCGCATCGACGAGGATCAAACGCATACAACACACGATAAGGCCTCCCCGCATGCTGGACCCGCAGTTCTCGCAGGTTGCCATGTCGCGAGCCTTTGATGTCGCTGCTATGGGGAAAACGCAGGCCTGGCCCAAAGAGCTCCAGCAAATCGACGCTGGCCGAGTCCGAGGCCTGCTCCTTTGCATCCAGCCCTTCCCACCAGTCTCCAAATTGGTCGGTGTACTCAACATCCCAGCCCATACAATATGCCACCCAAGGAATATGACCTCAAGGGAATAATTCTATGGGTTTGAGCGGCCGTCCGACCATCCCCTGTTTCTTGTTGAATTGTTAATGACAGTTTCCAGCCACGCCTGAACATTGAGCCCTGGACACACTTGCTTGATCGAAATATCGGATGACGCCTTAGGACCTTGTAGGCAAACTCCGAATCTTGCTTTTGGGCACTTTGCCGCCTTGTTGCGCTTTTCTTTGACGGGATAGTCTCCGGACGTCGCTGAGCATTCAGCGATCGGGCTTGGAAACCCGTCGAGCGAATCGCAACAACGTGCCCAACATGACCGCAGACGTTTTACGACTGCAATCCTGTGTCATGGCGGCTGTGCGTGGGACGTCTTTGGACGTGCCGGTTTCCTAGGCTCCCGGTTTTCCAACCTGCGCACAGCTGCCACCCATTCGCTTGGAAACGAACGTGGCAGCTCCTCAAGCTTAGGAGATTGAACATGTCCAAAACCAATGCGCCCTCACCATCAGAACTAAAAACCATTGGCTTCACCCCCTTCCTGTTTCTCTCGAATCAGCCACTGTTCCACGTCTGTCGAGACGTCCCCATCGCCGACGCCCTGGCCCAAGCCTCCGACCTGCTGTTCCTCGCAAAGTCCCTCACCGTGGACGCTGCCTACACCCAAGACTCCGACCGCCACGCCTGGGCCGCGCACTACCTAACGACGATGAGCAAAGCGGTGATTGATGATGTGGTGAAGGTGCTGACGCGCAGACCTGCTCAAACGAGAGCGCAAGCAGATCAATAAAACAAACAGAGCCTGAAAATTCCCAAAAAGGGACCGAGCGTTCCCTTTTTGGGACTGATAGGACCGGGCTCTTCAGTCCAAACACATCACGAAGGTATGGCTTACACGGCCCGCAGTCGCTCCAGCATCGGCCCGGTGAACACCACCTCATACGTATCCGCCGCCCGCCCCCATTGCTCCACAAGAACCATCCCGTCCACCAGCGCCCCAGCCAATTCGGCAATTGTCTCGGCCTGGTCCTCGATGATTTTTTGCGTCCGGACCCACACCCGATCATTCATCGCTTTAAGCTGCGCCGTTATGCGCTCGCTCGACGCCGGATCGGTATCGGGGTAGACGATGTTGCGCAGCAGATGCTGAAGCTCCCTGATTTTTGCGTAGTCCTGCTCCGCCCCCTGCTCGCCTTTGAGGATGGCGGTGGCTTTGGGTTTATCGACGCGTTTTGCGGCTGAAGGTTTTGAAGGGAGTGTCTGCGCCATGGCGCCCGCCAGGAGCACCATCATCCGGGCTTCCAGATGTTCCTTCATGGCATCTATCGACGAAATGGGCCGCACCAGCGTGATGGAGGCCCCGCCCTGGTGGCGCAAATCCCTGGTCACTGTCAGGGTCACGCCGCCCGTTTCAAAGCCCAGGGCGCGGGCCACCACGTAGTGCCCCATTTCGTGATGGGCGATCTGCAATGCACGGTCGCGTACAGCGGCAGGCAGGTTCGTCGTCATGTCCATTGCCTCGGATCCTTCGTACTCGCATTCGACTACGAGTGACGGTCGCTGTCCATCCTGTTGCCCCGCACAATGATGTAGGAGCGAGCCTGCTCGCGATGGACTTGAACGCGCCGCGGCCATTCAGACAGCACGCGTTATCGTTAACGTCCATCGCGAGCAAGCTCGCTCCTACAAGGGTCCGCAGTGTCTTAATCAGGCAAAGCGTAGGCAATCACATAATCCCCACGATCCGTCGACTGACGCGCACCGCCTACCGTCAGCAGGATGTACTGCCTGCCGGTTTTCGGTGAGACGTAGGTCATCGGCCCGGACTGGCTGCCCACCGGCAAGCGCGACTTCCAGATTTCGTTACCGTTGCCGGTGTCGAAGGCGCGCAGGTAGAAGTCCTGGGTGCCGGCGAAGAACAGCAGGCCCGACTGGGTGGCGAGCGATGCGCCGAGGGTCGGCATGCCGATCGGGATCGGCAGGTGCATGCGGATGCCCAGCGGGCCGGTGTCCTGTACGGTGCCGACCGGGACTTGCCACATCAGTTTGTGGGTCTTGAGGTCGATAGCGGACATGGTGCCGAACGGTGGCTTCTGGCACGGAATGCCAACTGCCGAGAGGAAGCGCTCGCGCATGGCGCCGAACGGCGTGCCTTCCTGCGGCACCACGCCCATTTCGATGCCGCTGGCCCCGGCTTTGATCTTGTCACGCGGGATCATGTAGTTGGCCAGGCCCAGGCGCATGTCGTTGACGAACATGTAGTTCGTGTTCGGATCAACCGAGACGCTGCCCCAGTTCATGCCGCCCAGCGAGCCCGGGAATTGCAGGGCGCGGTCCATGCCCGGCGGGGTGTAGACGCCTTCGTGGCGCATGCCTTTAAACTGGATGCGGCACATCAACTGGTCAAACGGCGTGGCGCCCCACATGTCGGACTCGGTCAGGGTCTTGTTGCCGATTGACGGCATGTCGACCGAGAACGGTTGGGTTGGCGAATAGCGCTCGCCGGGAACCTTGCCTTGCGGTACCGGGCGCTCTTCGACGCGGGCAATCGGTACGCCGGTTTCGCGGTTGAGCAGGAAGATCTCGCCCTGTTTGGTGACTTGCGCCAGAGCTGGCTGGATTCCGCCCTTGTCGTCCGGCACGTCGTACAGCAGCGGTTGCGCCGGCAGATCAAAGTCCCACAGGTCGTGGTGAGTGGTCTGGAAGTGCCAGCGCACCTGGCCGGTCTTCACATCGATGGCGACGATGGACGAACTCCACTTGTCGTCGAACTCGGTGCGTTGACCGCCGAAGAAGTCTGGCGTTGCGTTACCCGTCGGCAGGTAGACCAGACCGAGTTTGGCGTCGTAGGACATGGCCGACCACACGTTTGGCGTGCCACGGGTGTAAGTCTCACCGGCCGGCGGACGTTTGCTGGTGTTCGGATTACCCGGATCCCACGCCCACACCAGTTCGCCGCTACGCACGTCGTAGGCACGCACCACGCCCGGCGGTTCGCCGGTGGAGTAGTTGTCGGCCACGCGGCCGCCGACGATCACCACGTCCCCTGCGACCAGCGGGGTCGAGGTTTGCTGGTAGTAACCGGGCTTCACTTCGCCCATGTCGGTGGTCAGGTCGACGGTGCCCTTGTTGCCGAACTCTTCGCAGGGCTTGCCGGTGTCGGCATTGATGGCGATAAGACGGGCATCGCCGGTCGGCAGAAACAGACGTTTCGTACAGGCGGTTGGCTGATTGTCCGAAGACGCCGGGGTTTCGGAGTAGCCCAGGCCGCGGCATCGCTGCCAGTTGGGCGCGGTGCCTTGCGGGTCGAACTTCCAGCGCTGGGCGCCGGTGTCGGCATCCAGGGCGAAGACTTTGCCGTAGGCGGTGCAGGTGTAGACCGTGTCACCGATTTGCAGCGGTGTGTTCTGGTCTTCGGCGCCGGCACCGGTGCTTTGCGGGATATCGCCGGTGCGGAAGGTCCAGGCGACCTGCAACTTGTCGATGTTGCCCTTGTTGATCTGGTCCAGCGCGGCGAAGCGGTTGCCGGCGGTGGTGTTGCCCCAGTGCGCCCAGTCTTTCTGCTCGGTGCCCGGCGCGACCGGCGTCACCGCAGGTTCAACGGAGGCCTTGACCACATGGGTCGGCACGAACATGTAGGACATCGTCGCTACAACGCCCACACCCAGAATGCCGGCCAGACCGTAGGCGCCACGCCCGCCGGTCGCGCCCGAAGCGCGAACCAGGGTCGGATAGATCAACGCCACCACCAGACCGATCACGGCGAAGGTCAGCACCCGTGAGACCAGCGGCCAGTATTCGAGACCGGCATCCCATACCGCCCAGATCGCAGTAAGAACCAGCGCCACACCATACAGCCAGGCGCCCAGCGGCTTGCGACGGGCAATCAACAGGCCGGACACCAGCATCGCCAGGCCCATCAGCAGGAAATACCCACTGCCGCCCAGCGCAATCAGATAGCCGCCACCACCCGCCAGGCCGAGCCCGATCAGTGCAATCAACACACCCAGCCCCGCCAGCAACCATTTGCTGCCGGCGGCAACCCCAGAATTGTTCATGTCGGACATTTTCCCCATTTGTGACAAGGACGGAATAATGTACTAACTGGTTACTTATGGCAATTTGTCGCAGGCGCAAATGGCATGAACGGTACTGAGGCTTGATCAGGAATCCGTCGCGAGCGTCGTACAGAATCTGCCTGTAACATGCTTGCGCACTGATCCATACCGCTGGAGATAACCCTTTGCCTGACACTCGCCCGCCCGTTCTCGACGAAATCGACCGCCAGTTAATTGCAGCCCTGCAGATCAACGCCCGTGAGAGCGTGGCCATGCTCGCCCGGCAACTGGGCATCGCCCGCACCACTGTCACCTCGCGCCTGGCGCGGCTGGAAAAGGCCAAAGTGATCACTGGCTACGGCGTGCGCCTCGGGCAGCGGGTGGTGGATGGCGGGTTGCAGGCGTATGTCGGGATCACGGTGCAACCGCGTTCCGGCAAGGAGGTGTTGCGCCGCCTGAGCGCGATGGCGCAGGTACAGCAGTTGTGTGCGGTGAGTGGCGAATTTGATTATGTGGCGTGGTTGCGCACCGATTCGCCGGAGCAGCTGGATCAGTTGCTGGATCAGATTGGCAGTGTGGATGGGGTGGAGAAGACCACGACGTCGATCATCTTGAGCAGCAAGATTGATCGGGGGCAGCCGGTTTGACTTTTCAGGCCTGGGTTCATCGGTGACTGAACTGGCGCTATCGCGAGCAAGCTCGCTCCCACAGTGGACAGTGTGTACATCGATATCGTCATATCGACCAATAAAATGGCAAAACGACGACACTTTGCGTCTTATTAACGTGTTCTGTGCTCTCTAGAATGGCTGGCATCTTTTCCTATACTCAGATGCGCATTGCGCGTCGGGTCGCCAGCAAGGTCAGCCATGAACAAGAACAATCGCCATCCTGCAGACGGTAAAAAACCAATCACCATTTTCGGCCCGGACTTTCCCTTCGCCTTCGACGACTGGATCGAACACCCGGCCGGGCTGGGCAGCATTCCCGAGCACAATCACGGTGCCGAAGTGGCGATTGTCGGCGGCGGGATTGCCGGTCTGGTGGCCGCGTATGAGCTGATGAAGCTGGGGCTGAAACCGGTCGTCTACGAAGCCTCGAAAATGGGTGGCCGTCTGCGCTCCCAGGCATTCAACGGCGCCGAAGGCATCGTGGCCGAACTGGGTGGCATGCGCTTTCCGGTGTCGTCCACCGCGTTCTATCACTACGTCGACAAGCTCGGCCTGGAAACCAAACCGTTCCCCAACCCGCTGACGCCTGCGTCGGGCAGCACGGTCATCGACCTCGAAGGCCAGACCCATTACGCACAGAAGTTGTCGGACCTTCCTGCGCTGTTCCAGGAAGTGGCTGACGCGTGGGCCGACGCCCTGGAAGCCGGTTCGCAGTTCTCGGATATCCAGCAAGCCATTCGCGACCGCGACGTGCCTCGCCTGAAGGAACTGTGGAACACCCTGGTGCCGCTGTGGGACGACCGCACCTTCTATGACTTCGTCGCCACTTCCAAAGCCTTTGCCAAGCTGTCGTTCCATCACCGCGAAGTGTTCGGCCAGGTCGGTTTCGGCACCGGCGGCTGGGACTCTGACTTCCCGAATTCGATGCTGGAAATCTTCCGCGTGGTGATGACCAATTGCGACGATCATCAGCACCTGGTGGTCGGCGGTGTGGAACAGGTGCCACAAGGCATCTGGCGCCATGTTCCGGAGCGTTGTGCACACTGGCCGGCCGGCACCAGCCTCAGCTCCCTGCACAGCGGCGCACCGCGCACCGGTGTGAAGAAAATTGCCCACGCACCGGACGGTCGTTTCGCCGTCACCGACAACTGGGGCGACACCCGCGAATACGCCGCTGTGTTGACCACGTGCCAGAGCTGGCTGCTGACCACCCAGATCGAATGCGACGAAACCCTGTTCTCGCAAAAGATGTGGATGGCCCTGGACCGTACCCGCTACATGCAATCGTCGAAAACCTTCGTGATGGTCGACCGCCCGTTCTGGAAGGACAAGGATCCGGAAACCGGCCGCGACCTGATGAGCATGACCCTCACCGATCGCCTGACCCGTGGCACCTACCTGTTCGACAACGGCGACGACAAGCCAGGGGTGATTTGCCTGTCGTACTCGTGGATGAGCGACGCGCTGAAAATGCTCCCGCACCCGGTGGAAAAACGCGTGAAACTGGCGCTGGATGCACTGAAGAAGATCTACCCGAAAGTCGACATCGCCGCGCGGATCATCGGCGACCCGATCACAGTGTCCTGGGAAGCCGACCCGCATTTCCTCGGCGCGTTCAAAGGCGCCCTGCCCGGTCACTACCGCTACAACCAGCGCATGTACGCGCACTTCATGCAGGACGACATGCCGGCAGAACAGCGCGGGATCTTCATCGCTGGCGACGACGTTTCGTGGACGCCAGCCTGGGTTGAAGGCGCGGTTCAGACCTCGCTCAACGCAGTGTGGGGCATCATGAAACACTTCGGCGGTGCAACTCACGCCGAGAATCCGGGTCCAGGAGATGTGTTCAACGAGATCGGACCGATCGCCCTGCCCGAGTAAAAGGAATCCGAAATGCGCGTAGCCCTTTACCAATGTCCACCGTTGCCGCTGGATGTCGCCGGCAACCTGCAACGCCTGCAACAACTGGCGCTGGAGGCAAAAGGCGCGGACCTGCTGGTACTGCCGGAGATGTTCCTGACCGGCTACAACATCGGCGTCGATGCCGTCAGCGTGTTGGCGGAGGTGTACAACGGTGAGTCGGCGCAGCAGATCGCGCGCATTGCCAAGGCAACCGGGATTGCCATCTTGTATGGCTATCCCGAGCGCACCGAGGACGGGCAGATCTACAACGCCGTGCAGTTGATCGACGCCAATGGCGAGCGCGTGTGCAACTACCGCAAGACGCACTTGTTCGGCGACCTCGATCACTCGATGTTCAGTGCAGGTTCCGATGAGTTTCCCATCGTTGAGCTCAACGGCTGGAAACTCGGTTTCCTGATCTGCTACGACCTGGAGTTTCCGGAAAATGCCCGACGCCTGGCCCTGGGCGGCGCCGAGCTGATTCTGGTGCCGACCGCGAACATGATTCCGTTCGATTTCGTCGCCGATGTCACCGTGCGTTCCCGCGCCTTCGAAAACCAATGCTATGTGGCTTACGCCAACTACTGTGGCCATGAAGGCGACATCCACTATTGCGGCCAGAGCAGCATTGCTGCGCCGGATGGCAGCCGTATCGCTCAGGCGGGACTGGATGAGTCGCTGATTGTCGGTGAACTGGATCGACAGTTGATGGTCGATTCCCGTGCCGCCAATCGCTACCTGATCGATCGTCGTCCCGAGCTTTACGGCGAGCTGAACAAGTCCTAATCCGCTAGCATTGGCACTTCACTGTTCTGGAAGTGCCCATGCCCGCGCTGAATCACCCTCGCCCCCATACTGAAACCCTGGCCAACGGCTTGCGGGTGACGCTGCGTCATGCCCCGAATTTGAAGCGTTGCGCAGCAGCGTTGCGGGTCGCCGCGGGCAGCCATGATGTGCCGCTGGCGTGGCCCGGACTGGCGCATTTTCTTGAGCATCTGCTGTTTCTGGGGACTGAGCGTTTTCCTGCCGGGCAAGGCTTGATGGCCTACGTCCAGAGTCATGGCGGCCAGATAAACGCGCGAACCAGCGAGCGCACCACGGACTACTTTTTCGAACTGCCACCCCAGGCATTTGCCGGTGGGCTGGAGCGTTTGTCAGACATGCTCGCCCATCCGCGTATGAATCCGGACGATCAGCAGCGGGAACGGGAAGTGCTGCAGGCGGAATTTGTCGCCTGGTCGCAAGATGCGGCAGCGCAGCAACAATTTGCGCTGTTCGACGGACTGTCAGAAGCACATCCGCTTCGCGGTTTTCATGCCGGCAATCGCGCCACCCTGGCTGTAGGGCAGCCCGAGTTTCAGCAGGCATTGCAGGATTTTTATCAGCGGTTTTACCAGACCGAGCAGATGACGTTGAGCCTGGCCGGACCGCAAAGTCTCGAAGAGCTAAGGATCTTGGCTGAAGCCTTTGGTAACGTCATCGCCAAGGGAGAAAGCATTGAGCAACACGCTCCCGTGCCACTGATGTCGAGCTCAGAAAGAAGTTATCAACAGGCTGAAGAACGGCGACTGGATTGGCTGTGCGCCCTCGAATCGCTGCCAGCGTCTTGCGCCGAGGCGCTGGCATTTTTGTGCCACTGGCTGAATTCGGCAAAACCCGGTGGCTTGTCGGCGGACCTGCGCGAGCGCGGGCTGGCCGATCACCTGAAAGCCCAGCCGCTGTACCAGTTCGCCGGGCAAGCCTTGCTGCATATCGAATTCACTCTGCCGGCCAATGGGTGGCCGACAGAGATTCACGAACGCCTTGTGGACTGGCTGAGCTTTTTTGCCCGGCAGGACTGGACACAGTTGTGCGAAGAATACGCAACCCTGCACCAGCGCCAGCAACAGGTCAGCAGCGCCTTGCAATTGGCCCGGCTGGACAGCGAACAACGCGAAGTCGGGTTATCTGGCCAAGGCGTTACAGCCCTCAAGCAAATCCTCCAACAAATCGGCGCTGTGGATAACTTCAGCGGCCCATGGCAGTTGCCCGCACCCAACCCGTTCCTGCGTACCGAAGCACCCGCGTCCAACGCCGGATTGATTCGTGGCCAGACCAGCGCCCACCGCGGCCTGCGTACCTTTGCCCAGGATCGCTCGCGCAGTCGTCGTGAACGTTCGCCGATGCAGTTCAGCCAGGCCTTGCCGGGCAACAGCGCGGAGGGTGCGATTTATCTGCGCTGGCGTCTGGACTCGAGTCCCGCCAGCGCCCTTCAATCACGCCTGGAAAATAACCTGCAACCGCTGTGCGAAGACGCGCGTCAGGCCGGTGTGGATGTTTCCTTCAGTGCCTCGGGCAACGAATGGCTGCTGAAAATGACCGGACTGCAGGAGCCGCTGCCCACCGTCCTGGAGCATGCGCTGCAAGAACTGACAAAACCTGACGCTGCAATCTCACAAGCCGTGCCGCCGAGCACTGCACTGATGCCCATTCGACAGCTGCTCAAGGTATTGCCCGATCACTGCCTTGCGCACACCGCGAACACGGACGACGCGCTGCAACTCTGGTCGAGCGCACGCTGGGATGGCCTGGCAATTGGCCTGTCCGCCCAGACTCAAGCGGCCATGGGCCTGGCCTTGAGCCGTATACCCGGCACGCCGGATAATCAATTGACCCCACCGCCATCCATCCCGTCACAACACCTGTGGAGCGCCATCGATAGCGATTCCAGCGAGCACGCACTGCTGCTGTTTTGCCCTGCCGTGACCGGAGAATTGGCCGACGAAGCCGCGTGGCGTCTACTTGCGCACTTCTGTCAGACGCCGTTCTACCAGCGCCTGCGCGTGGAGTTGCAACTGGGCTATGCGGTGTTCAGCGCCCTACGCCAGATTCACGGGACAACCGGATTACTGTTCGGTGTGCAATCACCGAACGTAGCGCCGGCAGATCTGCTGCAGCACATCGAGCAGTTCCTCAGCGATGTGCCAATGCTGATCAATGCCCTCGACGACAAATCGTTCATCGCCCAGCGCCAGGCCTTGGCCGAGCAATTTTCCCAGGCTGCATTGCCCACTGCCCAGGCCGCGGAATTGCTTTGGCAGGGCAAGCTGGGCTGCCGCTCGTCGGATTTTCTGACGCAATTACCCGAGGCAATCCTGCTGATCGGGCGATCCGAACTGCTGGTTGCAGCACAACGATTGAATAAGGCCGAGGGCGGTTGGCATTGCCTGGCGAACAGCCCTGCACCGGGCACTCCATGGCAAGCGGCAAAATGATCATTACCGGGGCGGTAAGGAGCTTTTTCAAAGTTTCACGGGCAATCTCTTTGAGATTTTGAGTAACATAGCAACCTAACTATCTGGAACATCTCTGACTTGAGGTGGACTATACCTATAGCTAGCGCTGTCCCACCCCCACTAGAAGGAGTTCAATTCATGGCCTGGACCAAACCTGCCTACACCGACCTGCGTATCGGCTTTGAAGTCACCATGTACTTCGCAAGCCGCTAATCTCTGCCTTGGCAGATGTGCAGCACAACGCCTCGGTTATCCGAGGCGTTTTATTTTCAGCGTTGAAATGATGGAGCGTCCATGTTTGTCCAGATTCTAGGTTCCGCCGCCGGCGGCGGCTTCCCCCAGTGGAACTGCAACTGCGTGAACTGCGCAGGCTTTCGCGACGGCAGCCTGCGGGCCAAGGCGCGGACGCAGTCGTCCATCGCGATTTCCGATGACGGCGTGAACTGGGTGCTGTGCAACACCTCCCCGGACATCCGCGCCCAACTCCAGGGCTTCGCTCCGATGCAGCCGGGCCGCGCCCTGCGTGATACCGGGATCGGCGCGATCATCCTGATGGACAGCCAGATCGACCACACCACCGGCCTGCTCATGCTGCGCGAGGGTTGCCCGCATCAGGTCTGGTGTACAGATATGGTCCACGAAGACCTGAGCACCGGTTTTCCGCTGTTCACCATGCTCAACCACTGGAATGGCGGGCTGACCTGGAATCGCATCGAACTCGAACAGAGCTTCAGCGTACCGGCCTGCCCGAACCTGCGCTTCACCCCGCTACCTTTGCGCAGTGCCGCGCCGCCCTACTCGCCGCACCGCTTCGACCCGCATCCGGGCGACAACATCGGCCTGATCGTCGAGGACCGGGGCACGGGCGGCAAACTGTTCTACGCACCGGGCCTGGGCAAGGTGGATGCAGCGCTGCTGGAGATCATGGCCGGCAGCGATTGCCTGCTGGTCGACGGTACGCTGTGGGATGACGATGAAATGCAGCGTCGTGGCGTAGGCACCCGCACCGGTCGGGAGATGGGCCACCTGGCGCAAAACGGCCCCGGCGGCATGCTCGAAGTGCTGGAGCAACTGCCCACGCAGCGCAAGGTGCTTATCCACATCAACAACACCAACCCGATTCTCGATGAAGATTCGCCCGAGCGCGCGGAGCTGGATCGGCGCCAGGTTGAAGTGGCGTATGACGGCATGAGTATTGTGCTGTAAGCAATCGAGACCGCTGCGCGGTCTATCGCGAGCAAGCTCGCTCCCACAGTTGGCCACATTCCCCTGTGGGAGCGAGCCTGCTCGCGATGAGGCCGGCACAAGCACTACACCTCAACGGTTGTTCCCCCGGAGAACCCCGATGACCGACACCCCGATGTCCCTCGCCGAATTCGAAGCGGCCCTGCGCGCCAAGGGCGCCTACTACCACATCCATCACCCCTACCATGTGGCGATGTACGACGGCCGGGCTACCCGCGAGCAGATCCAGGGCTGGGTCGCCAACCGTTTCTACTATCAGGTGAACATTCCCCTGAAAGACGCGGCCATTCTGGCTAACTGCCCTGACCGCGAGATCCGCCGCGAGTGGATTCAGCGCCTGCTCGACCACGACGGCGCGCCCGGTGAAGACGGCGGCATCGAAGCCTGGCTGCGTTTGGGCCAAGCCGTCGGCCTCGACCCGGACCAGTTGCGCTCCCAGGAGCTGGTACTGCCCGGCGTGCGCTTCGCCGTGGACGCCTACGTCAACTTCGCCCGCCGCGCCAGCTGGCAGGAGGCCGCCAGCAGCTCGCTGACCGAACTGTTCGCCCCGCAAATCCACCAATCGCGCCTGGACAGTTGGCCGCAGCATTACCCATGGATCGACCCGGCCGGATACGAGTATTTCCGCACACGCCTGGGTCAGGCACGGCGTGATGTCGAGCACGGCCTGGCGATCACGTTGCAGCACTACACCACCCGTGAAGGCCAGGAGCGCATGCTGGAAATTCTCCAGTTCAAACTGGACATTCTTTGGAGCATGCTCGATGCCATGAGCATGGCCTACGAACTGAAACGCCCGCCGTATCACAGCGTGACCGGAGAACGGGTCTGGCACAAAGGAATCACCTTATGAGTTTCGATCGCAGCAAGACCCCGACCTGGCGTCCCGGCTACCGCTTCCAGTACGAACCGGCGCAGAAAGGCCACGTGCTGCTGTACCCGGAAGGCATGATCAAGCTCAACGAAAGTGCCGCACTGATCGGTGGCTTGATTGACGGTGAACGGGATGTCGCGGCGATCATCGCCGAACTCGACCAACAGTTCCCCGGCGTACCCGAGCTCGGTGACGACATCGAGCAATTCATGGAGGTAGCCCGTGCGCAGCACTGGATCGAACTTGCCTGATTCATCAAGGCAAGTGCCGCCCAAACCTGAAGTCGGCCTGCCGCTGTGGCTGCTTGCCGAGCTGACCTATCGCTGCCCGCTGCAATGCCCGTACTGCTCCAATCCGCTGGATTTCGCCGAGCAGGGCAAAGAGCTGAGCACTGAACAGTGGATCAAGGTGTTCCGTGAAGCGCGGGAAATGGGCGCGGCGCAACTGGGCTTTTCCGGCGGTGAACCGCTGGTGCGCCAGGACCTCGCCGAGCTGATTACCGAAGCCCGCAAACTGGGTTTCTACACCAACCTGATCACCTCCGGCATCGGCCTGACCGAGCAGAAAATCAGCGATTTCAAGAAGGCCGGCCTCGATCACATCCAGATCAGTTTCCAGGCCAGCGACGAGCAGGTGAACAACCTGCTGGCCGGCTCGAAAAAGGCCTTTGCACAGAAACTGGAAATGGCCCGGGCGGTGAAGGCCCATGGTTATCCGATGGTGCTGAATTTTGTGACCCATCGGCACAACATCGACCAGATCGACCGCATCATCGAGCTGTGCATCGCACTGGAAGCGGACTTCGTCGAGCTCGCCACTTGCCAGTTCTACGGTTGGGCGCAACTCAATCGCGTCGGGCTATTGCCGACCCGGGAGCAACTGGTGCGCGCCGAACGCATCACCAATGAATACCGCGCCAAACTGCAAGCCCAAGGGCATCCGTGCAAGCTGATTTTCGTCACTCCGGACTATTACGAGGAACGCCCGAAAGCCTGCATGAACGGGTGGGGCAGTATTTTTCTGACAGTCACGCCGGACGGAACCGCCCTGCCCTGTCACGGCGCCCGACAGCTGCCGGTGCAGTTTCCCAACGTACGCGACCACAGCATGCATCACATCTGGTACGACTCGTTCGGCTTCAATCGCTTTCGCGGTTACGACTGGATGCCCGAGCCGTGCCGCTCCTGTGACGAGAAAGAAAAAGACTTCGGCGGCTGCCGCTGCCAGGCGTTCATGCTCACCGGTGATGCCAGCAATGCCGACCCGGTGTGCAGCAAGTCGCCACAACACGGCGTGATCCTCAAGGCTCGCGAAGAAGCCGAACACGCGACCCAGACCATCGACCAACTGGCCTTTCGCAATGAACGAAACTCACGCCTCATCGCCAAAAGCTGAACCTTTCAGCGCTGCCAAAGCCGTGGCTGCCGGTATCGACTTTGCCGAACTACAGGTCGGTCCAAACGGCCTGTTCTGGAACGAGTACCGACCCGAAGACGCGGCGTGCCGGATCTGGCATTGGCGTGAGGGCACAGCGAAATGCCTGACGCCGCCGGGGTTCAGCGTGCGCAGTCGGGTGTACGAATATGGCGGTGGAGCCTTTTGTCTGACGGACGACGGCATCGTTTTCGTCAACGAGACCGACCAGCAGTTGTATCGGCAAACACTGCAAGACGAAGCGCCCGAAAAGCTGACGTCCGGTGCGTGCCGTTTTGGCGACCTGCAGTTCGCCAACGGGCAGGTGCTGGCGGTCGAGGAGCATCGCGATCAACACCGACTGGTGGCGATTGATCTGCTGGGTGGCGCACGCCACCTGCTGGCCGAAGGTGCTGATTTTTACGCAGCACCAACGCTGAGCCCTGATGCCCGGCGCCTGGCCTGGATCGAATGGAGTCGACCGGATCAGCCATGGACAGCAACCCGCTTGATGGTTGCCGAACGCCTCGCCCATGGCGGGTTTGCCGAGGCTCGTTGTGTGGCGGGCGACGGTGCTCAAGAGTCTGTGCAACAGCCACGGTTTGATGCCGACGGTCGCTTGTACTGCCTGACGGATCGCGCCGGTTACTGGCAGCCATGGGTGGAATCCGGGAAAGGCCTGAGCCCATTGCCAAGTGCCAACGCCGACCACGGCCCCGCGCCCTGGCAACTCGGCGGCAGTACCTGGTTGCCGCTGGGCGACCACAGTTATCTGGCCAGTTGGACCGAGGGCGGGTTTGGCCGATTGGGCATAGGCGGCAATTCCCACGCCGACTTCACCGGCGACTACAGCCGCTTCCGCCATCTCGCCGTGGATGGGCAGTTCATTTATTGCATTGCAGCGTCACCCGTCAGTTCAACCGCCGTCATCGCCATCGACCGTCAGAGCCGGCAAGTGAAGTTACTGGCTGGCGGCATCGCACCGCTTGCTCCCGAACGGATCAGCCGCCCGCAGACCTTGCGCTACCCCAGTGGCTCAGGCGAAGCACACGGCTTCTTCTACCCGGCAATGACCGGCGAGGCGAAACCGCCACTGGTGGTGTTCATCCATGGCGGCCCGACGTCGGCGTGCTACCCGATGCTCGATCCGCGCATCCAGTTCTGGACACAGCGGGGCTTCGCCGTGGCCGACCTCAACTATCGCGGCAGCAGCGGTTATGGCCGGGCCTATCGTCAGGCGCTTCATTTGAGCTGGGGGGATGTGGATGTCGAAGACGCTTGCGCCGTAGTCAGTTACCTCAACGAACGGGGCCTGATCGACGGCGACAAGGCCTTCATTCGCGGCGGCAGCGCCGGCGGCTATACAACGCTTTGCGCCTTGGCGTTTCACAACGTGTTCTGTGCCGGAGCCAGTCTGTATGGGGTCAGTGACCCGGTAGCGCTGGGGCGCGCGACCCACAAATTCGAAAGCGACTATCTGGACTGGTTGATCGGCGATCCTCTGCTGGACGCCGAACGCTATGCCGCCCGCACTCCGCTGCTGCATGCCGGCAACATCCGCGTGCCGATGATCTTCTTTCAGGGAGAACTGGATGCCGTGGTCGTCCCGCAACAGACCCGCGACATGGTCACGGCGCTGCGGGATAACGGTATTCCGGTCGAAGCGCATTACTACGCGGACGAACGCCATGGCTTTCGCAAGGCCGGCAATCAGGCCCATGCGCTGGAGCAGGAGTGGTTGTTTTATCGGCGGGTGATGGAATTGGCGAACTGACATAGGCGCCACATACATGAATTGGGGCGCGCCCTTTCGCGAGCAGGCTCGCTCCCACAGAGTCGACGGTTTACGCGAAACCCTGTGGGAGCGGGCTTGCTCGCGAAGGCGGCCGACCTGCCGCCGCGAAATTCAGCGCTTGGCGATGATGTACACCGCATGCACGATCCCCGGAATGTAACCGCACAACGTCAGCAGAATATTCAGCCAGAACGCTCCGCCGAATCCTACTTGCAAAAACACACCCAGCGGCGGCAACAGGATGGCGATGATGATGCGAATAAAGTCCATGGGGCAGCTCCTGATTGGGGTGGACTCGTTCGAGCCCTACAGCTAATCGACCGGTGCCGTCTGTCAGGGTTCAGTCCCTCTATTCCCAAGCTCCGCCCTTTCGTTGAATTTCGCAGACAAAAAAACGCCCCACGCTAAAAGTGTCGGGCGTGAGGCGTGCGTATTACCGCGAGACGGTTCGGGAATGTGTGCAGGGCGCGTCGGATCAGACGGCAATCCCTTTGCGGCACTGCAATTGCGCGGTGCGTACTCGGGAGAAGGCGCGCGCCAGGCGCAGGAGCATTTCATCGATGTTGGCGTTGCTGACGTTCAGCGCAGGGGTAAAGCGCAGGCAGTCGGGTTGCGGGGCGTTGAGCAACAGGCCTTCGTAGAGCGCGGCCTTGACGACTGCGTCAGCGGAATCGTCCGACAGCATCAGCCCCCACAGCAGCCCTTGTCCGCGCAACTCGCCGTGACCGTAACGATGGGCCAAACGCCCCAAGCCCTCACGCAGGTGCTGACCGGCTTCTGCGACGTGCTTGAGGAAAGCCTTGTCCTGCACCGTATCGAGCACCGAAAGTCCCGCCGCGGTCATCAGTGCATTGCCATGATGGGTACCGGTCATCTCGCCGGGTTCGAAACAGCAGGCCTTGCCCCGTGCCAGCAGCGCGGCCAATGGAACGCCGCCGCCCAAACCTTTGCCAAGCACGACGATATCCGCCGTGACCCCGCAGGACTGTTCCGCGAGCAAGGTGCCACAACGGCCGATGCCGGTTTGCACTTCGTCGAAGATCAGCAAAATGCCGAGTTCACGGCACAGGCGTTCGACGCCCTTGAGGTAATGCGCGGTGGCCGGGATCACACCGGCTTCGCTCTGGATCGGTTCGAGCATGATCGCGACGGTCCGTTCATCCACGGCCGCATGCAATGCCGGAAGGTCATTGAACGGGACATGGCTGAAGCCCGGCAGTTGCGGCTCGAATCGGTTGGCTAATGTCGAACTGTCCGACGCCGACATCGTCGCCAGGCTACGGCCATGGTTACCGTTATTGGCCACAATGATTCGCGACGCACCGCCGCGATGCTGTTGCCCCCATTTGCGCGCCAGTTTTATTGCCGCCTCACAGGCTTCGCTGCCGGTATTGAGCAGGTAGGCCTGATCACTGCCGGTGCTGGAACAAAGACGTTCGGCAAGACTGAGCATGCCGCGGTTATGCAGGCCAAAACCCGGATTGATCAGCGCTTGAGCCTGGGCAGTAATGGCGTTGACCAGTACCGAGGGGCTATGACCAAGGCTGTTGGCCCCGCCGCCCTGGGAAAAATCCAGGTACGCGCGGTCATCGCTGTCCCACAACCATGAACCCTGGCCGCGCACAAACACCTGTTTCGGCCGCTCGATACCGGGCATCAAGTACTCGCTGGTAAGACTGTTGCCTGTGGAAGGCAGGGAGGCGTCCATGGCCAGATCATCAAGACTGGGAGGACTACGGCGCAAACTGAACAGATTCATCCGAAAAAACCTCTGATGAGGTTTTTTGCCTTACCTATGTCAACACCATCCAAGCAAAGGATATTCATCGCGCTCTGTGGCCCTGTAAGCCCTGTGAATGCGGTTAGACTAGGCTCAGGCGAGGCATTCAGCCATTTCGATTTCCCAGCATTTTCGATAAGTAATACTTATGGATTTCAAGCAACTGCGTTATTTCGTCGCGGTCTATGAAGAAGGCCATGTGGGCCGGGCCGCCGAGCGCCTGTCGATCTCCCAGCCGGCGCTGTCCCAGCAAATCCGCCACCTCGAGCAAAACCTCGATGTGAGCCTGTTCGAACGCAACAGCAAACGCCTGTTGCCGACCCTCGCGGCCCATACGCTGTACAACCACGCCCTGCCTTTGCTCGATGGCCTGCAACGGGCACGGGAGGCGCTCGGCAACTTCAAGGGTCAGGCGCTGCGCACCCTGGCCATCGGCGTATTGCAGACCGTGCATACCAGCCTCGTTCCACAGATGCTCGAGCGCGTGCGCAAGGCGCAGCCGCATCTTGTCGTGCAGATCTACGAACTGACCGGACTGGAAATCGAGCGGCGACTGCTCAACGGTTCTCTGGATATCGGCATCAGCTACCTGCCGCCCCGCCAGCCGGGTTTGCATGGCGTGATGCTGTACGAAGATGAACTGACCCTGGTCATCCCGGCAGAGCACCCGCTGCGTGAATTCAAGAAAGTGTCCATGAGCCAGGCCGCCGAGCTGCCGATGTTGCTGCTGGGCGAGGAATTTCAGATCCGGCAGATCTGGCAAACCCAACTGGCGAGCCTCGGGCGCCGCCCACAGGTGCAAGCCGAACTGAACAATATGGCCGGCATCCTCGACAGCCTGCCGCACACACACCTGGCGACGGTGCTGCCCGGACGCTCGCAAAAGACCCATGGCAACCACGAACTGCTGTGGAAACCCCTGAGCGAACCACGAGTACCACTGAAAGTCGGGTTGGTGTGTCGGGATGTGCAACGGCAGCAGGCCTCGCTGGCCTTGCTGCGGACATTGCTGGAAGAAGTGATAAATGGCCCGGCTGAACGTTTGAACAACCCGCAGGCCCTGGACGGGCGGAGCTAGAAACTTTTCTTCGGGCAAAAGAAAACCCCGCCGAAGCGGGGCTTTGCAGACTGTTTCCCTGACATCCATTTCACTCCGCCATCCTGGCAGAATCCTACGTGTCCCTGTTGTTGCTTTGCGCTTCCTGCGCTACGTCCATGAGAAGTAGATTAGCTGTGGATCCAATTTGTATCTATGGGAGAACAGCAACACGTTATGTAAGAGAATGCTTACAAACCATTACGTCATCAGAATTGTCCTGCATCCAGCAGGAACAACGATTCGCTACCGGCCTTGACCGACGCGCTCAACGAGTGAATCCGCGGCAACAGACGGGCGAAATAGAACCGTGCGGTGCCCAGTTTGCTGGCGTAGAAATCGTCTTGCGCTTCCTTGCCCAAAGCGGCCTTGGCCATCAGGGCCCACATGTAGGCATACGCCACGTAACCGAACACCTGCAGATACTCGACCGATGCCGCGCCGATTTCGTGCGGATTGCTCTTCGCCCGGTCCAGCAACCACGCGGTCAGTTCATCGAGGGTGGTGACGGCATCGTTGAGCGGCTTGGTGAACTCCGCCAGGTCAGCGCTGGCCGTTGCGGTGAAGTGACGAATCTCGTCGGCGAACAGGTTGTAGAACGCCCCACCGCTGCCGACGATCTTGCGCCCGACCAGGTCCAGCGCCTGAATGCCGTTGGTGCCTTCGTAGATCTGGGTGATGCGCACGTCACGCACCAATTGCTCCTGGCCCCACTCGCGGATGTAACCGTGGCCGCCGAACACCTGCTGGCCGTGAACGGTGGTTTCCAGACCGAGATCGGTCAGGAACGCCTTCGCCACCGGGGTCAGCAAGGCCACCAGGTCTTCAGCACGCTTGCGGGTGGCGGCATCTTCGCTGAACTTGGCGGTGTCCAGTTGCATGGCTACGTAAGTGGAGAACGCACGGCCACCCTCGTTCGAGGCTTTCATGGTCAGCAGCATGCGACGCACGTCCGGGTGGACGATGATCGGGTCAGCCACTTTGTCCTTGTTCTGCGCGCCAGTCGGCGAACGGCTTTGCAGACGGTCACGGGCGTATTCCACGGCGTTCTGGTACGAGCGCTCGCCCGTGGCCAGGCCCTGGATACCGACGCCCAGGCGCTCGTAGTTCATCATGGTGAACATCGCCGCCAGGCCTTTGTTCGGCTCGCCGACCAGGTAACCCACGGCCTCATCGAAGTTCATCACGCAGGTCGCGGACGCCTGGATGCCCATCTTGTGTTCGATCGACCCGCAGTTCGCCGGGTTGCGCGCACCCAGGCTGCCATCGGCATTGACCATGAACTTCGGCACCAGGAACAGCGAAATGCCTTTCGGCCCCGCCGGTGCATCCGGCAACTTGGCCAGCACCAGGTGGATGATGTTTTCGGTGAGGTCGTGTTCGCCACCAGTGATGAAGATCTTGGTGCCGCTGACCTTGTAGGAACCGTCGGCCTGAGGCTCGGCCTTGGTGCGAATGATCCCCAGGTCAGTACCGGCGTGTGGCTCGGTCAGGCACATGGAACCGGCCCAGATGCCGGCGTACATGTTCGGCAGGTACGCGGCTTTCAGCTCTTCGCTGGCGTGGGCGTTGATCGACAGGCAGGCACCGGCGGTCAGCATCGGATACAGACCGAACGACAGGCTGGCGGAGTTGACCATTTCTTCGACCTGGGCCGAAACGGCTTTGGGCATGCCCATGCCGCCGTAGGTCGGATCGCCACCGACACCGACCCAGCCGCCTTCCGCGTAGGTCTGATAGGCCTGCGGGAAACCCGCCGGCGTGGTGACGGCACCGTCGGCCCAATGGCAACCTTCCTCGTCCGCGGCACGGCTCAGCGGAGCAATGCTTTTGCTGGTGACTTTGCCGGCTTCCTCCAGGATGGCCTCGACCGTTTGCGCATCGACGGTCTCGGCCAGCGCAGGCAGCTCGGCCCAGAGTTTGGCGACCTCGAAAACTTCATTGAGGACGAAGCGCATATCGCGCAGGGGCGCTTTGTAGTCAGCCATGGCAAACCTCGCAAGATCTATACAGATGATTCACAGGAAGAGTTGTTTTCGTTGGGTCGGAGTGTACCTCAACAACTTTTGTGACACATAGGGTCAGCTCATGACCGTTTTGTAATTTTTAGTCATTGCGATATAGAGAGGCGAAACATAAGAACTGTAGGAGCGAGCCCGCTCGCGAAAAACCCCAAGGCGCCACTGGACATCTGGTTTTACGCGTTATCGTTCACGACCATCGCGAGCAAGCTCGCTCCTACAGGGTAGGTGTCAGAGCGCAAACATCTCGGCCGGCAGTTGCATCAGACATTCGCTCCCCGCTTCGACGGCCGCCCGATGAGCGGTAGTGCGTGGCAGCAGACGCTTGAAGTAAAACTCGCTGGTCGCCAGTTTGCCCCGGCAGAAGCCAACATCACTGCTGCCAGCATCGAGCTGCGCCTGAGCCACCAGCGCCATGCGCAACCACAGGTAGCCAAGGATGATGTAACCGCTGTACATCAGATAGTCCACCGACGCGGCGCCGACCTCGTCCGGGTTTTTCATCGCCGCCATGCCGACCCTGGTGGTCAACTCACCCCATTGCTGGTTCAGTTGATCAAGCTGCGCCACATACCCGGCCAGTTGTGGATGTCCGGCGTTCGCCGCGCAGAACTTGTGGACGATTTTGGTGAACCCGCGCAACAGCTTGCCCTGGCTGCCGAGTACCTTGCGCCCGAGCAAGTCCAGCGCCTGAATGCCGTTGGTGCCCTCATAGATCGGTGCGATCCGGCAGTCGCGTACCAGTTGCTCCATACCCCACTCACGAATGAACCCGTGGCCGCCAAACACCTGCATGCCAAGGTTGGTCACTTCCAGGCCGGTGTCGGTCATGAAGGCTTTGCAGATCGGCGTGAGGAAGGCCAGCAGGTCTTCGGCATCCTGGCGCGCCGTTTCGTCCGGGCTCAGGTGTGCAATGTCGAGCAACTGTGCGGTGAAGTAGGTCAGCGCGCGGTTGCCTTCGTTGAAGGCTTTCATGGTCAATAACATCCGCCGCACATCAGGGTGCACGATGATGGGGTCGGCGGCTTTTTCCGGGGCTTTCGGTCCAGTCAGCGAGCGCATCTGCAAACGGTCGTTGGCGTACTTGATCGCGCCCTGGAAGCTCGCTTCGCCCAGACACAGACCCTGCATGCCCGTGCCCAACCGCGCGTGGTTCATCATGGTGAACATGCAGTTGAGGCCCTTGTTCGGCTCGCCGATCAAAAAGCCCTTGGCCTCGTCGAAGTTCAGCACGCAGGTGGCCGAGGCCTTGATGCCCATCTTGTGTTCGATCGAGCCGCAGGACACGCCGTTGCGCTCGCCCGCTTCGCCCATCGCGTCGGGCAGAAACTTGGGCACGATAAACAGCGAAATACCCTTGGTCCCGGCCGGTGCGTCCGGCAATTTGGCGAGCACCAGGTGAATGATGTTGGCGCTCATGTCGTGCTCGCCCGCAGAGATGAAGATCTTGCTGCCGGAGATCGCATAGCTGCCATCGGCCGCTGGCACGGCACGGGTCTTGATGATGCCCAGGTCGGTGCCGCAATGGGCTTCGGTCAGGCACATGGTGCCGGTCCACTGGCCCGCGGTGAGCTTCTTCAAATAGGTCTGCTTCTGCTCCTCGGTGCCATGGGCGTGGATCGCCGACATCGCACCGTGGGTCAGGCCGGGGTACATGCCCCACGAGGTGTTGCTGGAACCCACCATCTCGCTGATGACCAGGCCCAGAGAGATCGGCAGCCCTTGACCGCCGTAACCCGGGTCCGCCGCCAGGCCATGCCAGCCGCCCTCGACATACTGGTCGAAGGCCTGCTTGAAGCCCGCGGGCGTGGTGACTACGCCGTTGTCGAAATGGCAGCCTTCTTCATCGCCGCTGCGGTTGAGCGGCGACAGCACGTTTTCGCAGAACTTCGCGCCTTCTTCGAGGATCGCATTGACCATGTCCGGGCTGGCATCGGTGGCCCCCAGCGTGGCGTAGCTACTGTGAAAGTCGAAGACGTGGTCGATCAGAAAGCGCATGTCGCGCAAGGGAGCTTTGTACTCGGGCATGGTCATTCTCCGTCGGCAGTTTTTTCCAACCTACTGCCGCCGACACTACGCCACAATCAATGTCCAGTCGCTGAATGCGCGATCATCACTCAACCGTAGCGGCGTCCATGCGCACGGCGCCACGGCGGTTCTGCCCGAACGCCATCACGCAGTTGCGCCCCGCGCCCTTGGCGCTGTAGAGCGCCTGGTCAGCTGACTTGAGCACCTCCTCGGGGGTGCGTTGATCGATCCGCTCGGCGACGCCGATACTGACCGTGACCGATACACTCGACGCACCGGAACCGGTACGCCGCTGGCGCCCCTGATTATCGTCCTGCGGGCGGTTTTCCTGATTACGCAGCTGAATGTTGTAAGTGGCGATGGACTCGCGGATGACTTCCAGGTGCGGCATGCACTCTTCGAGGGTCTTGCCTGCAAACACCAGAGCAAACTCCTCACCGCCATAGCGATACGCCTTACCGCCACCGCCGATTTTCGACAGTTTGCTGGCCACCAGCCGCAGTACCTGGTCGCCGACATCGTGGCCGTGGGTATCGTTGAATTTCTTGAAGTGGTCGACGTCGCTCATGGCCAACACGTAGTTGCGACCCAGCCGTTGCATGCGTTCATTCAGCGCACGGCGGCCCGGCAGCCCGGTCAGTTCGTCGCGGAAGGCCATTTGATAGGCTTCGTGGGCAACGGCGGCGGCGATCATCAGCATCACCTGGCTGCACATGATGTTCAGCGTGAACGGCAGGATGAAGGTCTTCGGCAGCATCCAGAACAACCCGAGCAAGCCTACCAGTTGCGCGGCATGCAACGGTCGCGGGTTGCGCCAGTATTGCCAGGCCAGCAGCACAAACACGGCAATGAATACCGGATAGGACAACTGGATCAGACTCATCCAGGCACCATGCAGCGCGGGCCAGCGAATCTCCGACAACCAGATCAGCAGCGCATGTGGATAACTTTGCTCAAGCCCCAGCGCCACGCTGCCGACCGCCAGCAATACGGCGAAACGCGCCACCATGTCCTGGAACAGATGGGTGCGTTCCTGCCACGCCGCGAACACCCCATACAGCAATGGCAGCAGCAGGCAACACAGGTGAAAGACCACGGCGGCATCGTCACGCACCTTGCCGTTGTCGCGGTAATAGTCGGTCTGGGTGTCGAGCAGGAAGTAGGCGATGTACACCGTGACCATCAGAAACAGTTCACGCTGGCGTCGGTACACAGCGCAATAGGCGCCACCGAGCAACAACACCAGGGTGGGCAGCACGTTGAACAGCGAGGTGAAAAAGACGTTCAGATCCTTGATGTACGCAGCCGCAAGCCCCGCCAGCAACAGCAGCAATGACGGCAGGAAATGACTGAAACGTACAGCGGATGAGCGCGGCAAGGGTAAAGCTCCGACCCGTCAGATCAATAGATGGCAATGTGCCCACTACTGTAACGGCAGAAAGCCCGAGTTTCTGAGTGAATTACTGAGGTATTTTTCAAAGGGCGTTACAAACATTAACTCCACGGGCAACCCTTAAAGCAAAAAAGGCTCTTCACGCATTCCCGGGAAACTGTAGGAGCAGCCGGTCGACGCTCGATTGCTGGCGATGGACTCAAGTGCGCCGCGTTAATCCAGTTTATACGCGTGATCGTTAACGACCATCGCCAGCAAGCTGGCTCCTACAAGGGGTCGTGCCCCGCTCAAACCAGTGGAAGCCCCCCAAAAAAAACCGCTGGTCCCGAAGGAGCAGCGGCTTTTTCAAGTGCTTCGTTGAGGCTTAGTAGCCCAGGTCGAAGTTCTCTTCTTTCATGTCCATCAGGTTGTTGGCGCCCGACAGCATGGTTGCGACGTGAGTGCGGGTACGCGGCAGGATGCGCTGGAAGTAGAAGCGCGCAGTCTGCAGCTTGGCGGTATAGAACGCCTCTTCGGAAGTGCCGGCAGCCAGTTTCTCGGCAGCCAGACGCGCCATGTCAGCCCAGAAGTAGGCCAGGCAGGCGTAACCGGAGTACATCAGGTAGTCCACGGAGGCCGCGCCGACCTCTTCGCGATCTTTCATGGCGGCCATACCGACCTTCATGGTCAGCTCGCCCCATTCCTTGTTCAGTGCAGCCAGCGGAGCGACGAACTCTTGAACCGCTTCGTTGCCTTCGTTGGTCTGGCAGAACTTGTGGACGATCTTGGTGAAGCCTTTCAGAGCCTCGCCCTGGGTCATCAGCACTTTACGGCCCAGCAGGTCGAGTGCCTGGATGCCGGTGGTGCCTTCGTACAGCATCGAGATGCGGCTGTCGCGAACGTTCTGCTCCATGCCCCACTCGGCGATGAAGCCGTGGCCGCCGTAGATCTGCACGCCGTGGTTGGCCGATTCGAAACCGACTTCGGTCATGAAGGCCTTGGCGATTGGCGTCATGAAGGCCAGCAGTGCGTCGGCTTTCTTCTTCTCTTCTTCGTCCACGCCGTACTTGACGATATCGACTTGCTTGGCGGTGAAGTAAACCATCGCGCGGTTGCCTTCGGCGAACGCCTTCATGGTCAACAGCATGCGACGCACGTCAGGGTGCACGATGATCGGGTCAGCGGCTTTTTCCGGCGCTTTCGGGCCAGTCAGCGAGCGCATTTGCAGACGGTCGCGAGCGTATTTCAGGCCGCCCTGGAAACCGACTTCAGCGTGGGCCAGGCCTTGCAGCGCGGTACCCAGACGAGCGGTGTTCATGAAGGTGAACATGCAGTTCAGGCCTTTGTTCGCCGGGCCGATCAGGAAACCGGTGGCGCCGTCGAAGTTCATCACGCAGGTGGCGTTGCCGTGGATGCCCATCTTGTGTTCCAGGGAACCGCAAGACACGGCGTTACGCGTGCCAACCGAGCCATCGGCGTTCGGCAGGAACTTCGGCACGATGAACAGGGAGATGCCTTTGGTGCCAGCCGGTGCATCCGGCAGGCGGGCCAGTACGATGTGGACGATGTTGTCGGCCATGTCGTGTTCACCGGCCGAGATGAAGATCTTGGTGCCGGAAACCTTGTAGGAACCGTCGGCCTGAGGCTCGGCCTTGGTGCGCAGCATGCCCAGGTCGGTGCCGCAGTGCGGTTCGGTCAGGCACATGGTGCCGGTCCATTCGCCGGAAACCAGCTTGGTCAGGTAAGCCTCTTGCTGCTCAGGGGTGCCGTGCTCGGAGATGGTGTTCATCGCACCGTGCGACAGGCCCGGGTACATGCCCCACGACCAGTTGGACTCGCCGACCATTTCACTGATGGCCAGGCCCAGGGATTCCGGCAGGCCTTGGCCGCCGTGCTCGACGTCGTGAGCCAGGCTCGGCCAGCCGCCTTCAACGAATTGCTTGTAGGCTTCCTTGAAGCCAGTCGGCGTCTTAACGCCGGACTCGCTCCAGGTGCAACCTTCGAGGTCGCCCACACGGTTCAGCGGAGCCAGTACCTGCTCACAAAACTTGGCGCCTTCCTCAAGAATGGCGTCAACCATGTCCGGAGTTGCGTCGGCACAAGCCGGAAGGCTCTGATAGTGCGCTTCGTAGCCGAGCAGTTCGTCACGAACGAAGCGAATATCACGCAAGGGGGCCTTGTAGTCAGGCATAGCGATAAACCTCTGCTGATGTAACCGGGAATGAACGACCGCATTGATTTGTTGTTGCGATCAAACAGTTGTTTGAAACATACGTTTACGCCCAAATCTTGTCAAGCGTCGATCTTTTGCCGTTCGTCCTTTACCCCCTGATCCACCGATTTTTCTGACCATCGAGCATGGATGAAACAGGATCCCTGTGGATCCCGCAGCTCTCGAAGATACCTGAAAGACCTGCAAAGTCAGACAGAACTGGTATTTGTGACAGTTGTTCGCGGAGTTGATCTGACTTTCCATAAGGAGCCAGGCACCACTTATGCCAAACGCTCCGATCAACCCAGACTCAAGGAAATAATTATGGACGCCAATGAGGCTAATAACGCGCTGAATAGGGATCCAGATATGGATCCAGCATTCGGTCCCGAAGGAGGTTATTTCTTCCCGAAACCTGGTACACGCAGTGACATAGGCGCCGTTGTTTTAGGGAGTGATGAATCCCTCTACCTGGCTAGTTTGCTTGAGGACGGCACCTATGAGTTCAATCACACCAGTGCGCTAGGCTTCACAATTGACGGTTTTAAACCCACGATCTCTGCCTTTGCTGAAAACGGCGAATCCCGTCCGACTCGGCTATTGCTGCAGACTGATGGGAAAATCGTCATGATCGGCACCTTCACCACTAATGGAACAATCTCACGCAAAGTCAGCCGACCAGCAATCGCACGGTTCAATGCCGACGGCACTCTCGATCCGGTTTTCAAACGTCAAGTTTTGTTAAATGGACCCGAAAATGCGATAGCCCCACTGCTTCAGCGAAAGATGGCTGATGGCTGCTTGCAGGCCGATGAAAAAATCCTGATTGCGGGTTCCTATCAATTACCGGATCCGAACTCGGCCAACTATTTCAGCAAGTTGACGAGATTGAACAGCGACGGAACCGAGGACTCATCCTTCGGGGAGGGTGGCAGCATCGATGTGGTGTTTCCCAATGCACAAGTCGATGCCCCGAATGTTCAAGTTCAGAGTGACGGAAAGATTATCGTCGGCGGCATCACCGATACTCATAAGCTTTTATTGGCACGCTATACGGCCGATGGGAAGCTTGATCCAAACTTTGGCGACGCGGGTTATTTCCTGTACAACCATTTCGATCGCCACACTACCCTGCTCAATAGCTTCATTGTCTATCAAGATAAAATTCTGTGTGCAGGTCGAGTAGTCGGCACGAAGGGCGGGGCTCTGCTTTTGAGGGTGACTGCGAACGGCCATATCGATCCAGAGTTCAACGGTGGCGAGCCGGTATTGACCCAGGAGCCATTCACAGCCTTTGAATGGATCAAACTTGCAACCCAGACAGACGGCAGCATTGTGGTTGTTAGTGCACGGGATTGCGTTATCAGACGCTTTCTGAAAGAAGGCCAACCAGATAACAGCTTCGTCTGGGCAACAAAGCCTTTGCGCTGTTCGGATATCGCCATCCAGCATTTATCGAAACGGCTGATAGTGACGGCGAAGAATAATGGCGGTTCGGCCTTGGTGCTGGGATTGTTAAGCAGTTCCAAGGTTCATAAATGAAAAAAGCGCTCAAAGAGACTTGATCGCTTTTTACAACAAGAACATCCACAACTGGAAAGCTACGTGAGGCTCACGCGTAGGTATCGATCAATGTTCCGAGCACTTCATCGGCGGCCTTGGCGACTTTCACGCCCAGCTCCGCCTGAATCTTGCCTTGGGCCATTTCGACCACGTTGCTGGCCAGGTCCGATTGCCGGCTGCGATCAACCGATCGCAGACGGTCGACCTGCGCCTCGGAGGACTGGCTGGTGAGCGAACGCTCGAGAGTGGTGTTGGCGATCTGCTCGGCGGCTTGATCGACTCGGTTCTGCCCTGACTGAAGGGTGCTCAGACCGGCATAAAAAGCGGTGTTTCCTGAGATTTCCATGGGAGAACTCGTCCTTTCAAAGGATCAACAGCGGCCATTGAAGCAGAGTGGCTGGCAAAACACCCGTCAAAAACACTAATGGCACAGTGCCTTGCCATAGGCAAAGCCCGCATTGCCAAACCTCAGTCCAACAGGTCCAGTTGCAAGTGCTCGGCCACGGCTTCTGCCGTCACGGCCTTGAGTTTGGGCACACGCCCCAGGCACGGCGCGGGGAGGCGCTCGGCCAGGGTGGCGAGGTTTTCTTCCAGCCGAGAGGTCTTCGGGTCGATGATGTTGGCCACCCATCCCGCCAGTTGCAAGCCGTCCCGGGCGATCGCTTCAGCGGTCAACAAAGCATGGCTGATACACCCCAGGCGCACGCCGACCACCAGGATCACCGGCAGCTTCAATGCAATGGCCAGGTCCGACAGATTGTCCTGATCCGCCAAGGGTACGCGCCAGCCGCCAGCGCCTTCGATCAGGGTGAAGTCCGCTTGCAGACCCAAAATCTGCCGCATCGGCGCCAGCAACGACTGCACCGTCAACGCCACGCCCGCCTCCCGTGCCGCCAGATGGGGAGCAATGGCCGGTTCGAAGGCCATCGGATTGACCTGTGCGTAGGTCAGCGGCAGCGAACACTCCGCCAACAAGGCCAGCGCATCGGCGTTGCGCAAGCCTTTGGGCGTTACATCGCAACCGGAAGCGACCGGTTTGCCTGCCGCTGTGCTCAAACCCGCCGAACGCGCCGCATGCAGCAGCCCCGCAGCGACCGTGGTTTTACCGACATCCGTATCCGTGCCGGTGATGAAATAGGCTGCGCTCATAAGGGTTTCTCCAAAATGGCGTACACCACTTGATAAGTCGCCGGCAGGCCTCGGGCCTGACGAAACTGCTCATAAGCCTCAATCAAACCCAGAATCCGCGCCCGGCCGGTCAAGCCACCCGGTCGACCGGGATTGAGATTGTGCGCACCCAGCGCCTTGAGCTCATGGGTCAGGCTGCGCACATCCGGGTAATGCAGCACATGCGCAAGGTTTTGCAGACTGACCACCCTCAAGCAACTGGTCGCACACAACTGCTGATAAACACCGAACTCCCGGAAGCGGTTGACGTGCACCATGCCATCGACCTGTCGCCAGCTGTCGCGCAGTTCAAACAACGTCCCTGTACAAAGACTAGCAAACGCAAAAATGCCACCCGGTTTCAGCACTCGACAAGCTTCACTGAGCACCGAGTCGAAATCCGCACACCACTGCACCGCCAGGCTGGAGAAGATCAGGTCGCAGGTCGAATCCTGCAGTGGCAAGCGCTCGGCATCGCCGGCGACGAAATGCGTGGCACCGCCCAATGGCCGGGCGTGATTGAGCATGCCCTCGGCGATATCCAGCGCCACACCGCGACTGCTCGGAAATTGCTCACCCAAAGCACGACTGAAATGCCCGGTGCCGCAGCCCAGATCCAGCCAACGCTGCGGTACAAAATCCCGCGGCAAGCGCCTGAGTAATTGGCTGCCGACATCACGCTGCAACTCGGCCACGCTGTCGTAGCTTTGCGCCGCGCGGGAGAAAGATGCAGCGACCTGGCGTTTGTCGGGCAAGCCGCCGGGCAGGTTGGGAAGGGATAAATCAGTCATCGCCGGACTCATGCAAAAAGGCCTGGATCGCCCCCGCCACACCGTGGGGATCTTCCAGAAGAAACGCGTGGCCGGCCTGCTCAATCAGACCGATTTCTATGTCCGGCAGCAACGCCAGTAAATCGCCCGCCGCCTCCGCCGGCACCAGCCCGTCAAGGCCGGCGAACAGATGCAGCTGCGGACCACGGAACGATTGCAGTGCCTGTCGCGTATCCACTTGCGCAAGCACTTGCAGACCGCTCAGCAGCACTGGCGCGGCAGTGTTCGGTGCACCAGCGAGCAACAACCGCGACAATCCGCGCGGGTCTTCGGCGCCTTGGGCACAGAGCAGTGAAAAGCGTTTCAAGGTCGCGCGCGGATCGGCTGCACATCCCGCCAGAAACGCATCGAAGGTTTCCCCTGGCATGGCGGCTGACCAGTGTTCATGAGCGACAAAAGACGCGTTGCTGGCCAGTGTGAACACGCCGCAGCAGCGATCGCCACGCCGGGCCGCCAGTTCGCAGGCGAGCATGCCACCCAAAGACCAGCCGCCCAGCCAGGCGTCTTGCGGCAACGTCGCATCAAGCTCATCGAGCCACTCTTGAAGATCGCTCGACTCCAGGTCGGGCAACGGCTCGATCTCGACGCGCAAGTGCTCGTCCAGGCCACGCAAAGCCGCAGCCAAAGGCTCCAGCGGTGAAACGCCAAGGCCCCAGCCGGGCAGCAGAATCAAACGATCACGCATGGCTTGGCTCCGGCTGCAGTTGTTGAAAACAATCGGCCAGTGCGTTTAACAATAGCTGCACCTGAGCCTCGCTGTGAGCAGCCGTCAGCGTGACCCGCAATCGGGCGCTGCCAGCAGGCACGGTCGGCGGGCGAATCGCGGTCACCATCAACCCGCGCTCGCGCAGCATTTGCGAAAGACGCACCGCGCGCCCGGCATCGCCAACCATGATCGGCTGGATCGGTGTGAAGCTGTCCATGAGTTCCAGGCCAATCTGCTCGGCACCCTGACGGAACTGGCGGATCAGCGTCTGCAAATGCTCGCGACGCCAGTGTTCACTGCGCAGCAGTTCCAGGCTTTTCAGCGTGGCGCAGGCCAGCGCCGGTGGCTGGCTGGTGGTGTAGATGTAAGGCCGGGCGAACTGGATCAGACTTTCGATCAGCTCTTCGCTGCCGGCCACAAAGGCGCCCGCCGTACCGAAGGCTTTGCCGAGGGTGCCGACCAGCACCGGAACCTCTTCCTGGCTCAAACCGAAATGCTCGACGATGCCGCCACCATTGGCGCCTAGCGGTCCAAAACCATGGGCATCGTCGACCATCAACCAGGCGCCTTTGGCCTTGGCCTCTCGGGCCAGTGCTGGCAAATCGGCGATATCGCCATCCATGCTGAACACGCCGTCGGTGACCACCAGGGTATTGCCGGTGGCTTTTTCCAGGCGCTTGGCCAGGCTCACCGGGTCGTTGTGCAAGTAGCGATTGAACCGCGCGCCGGACAGCAGCCCCGCGTCGAGCAGCGACGCATGATTGAGCCGGTCTTCGAGCACCGTATCACCCTGCCCCACCAGCGCCGTGACCGCACCGAGGTTGGCCATGTAACCGGTGGTGAACAGCAGCGCGCGCGGGCGACCGGTCAGGTCGGCCAAGGCTTCTTCCAGGGCATGGTGCGGGGCGCTATGGCCGATGACCAGATGTGAGGCGCCGCCGCCCACCCCCCACTTCGAAGCGCCGGCACGCCAGGCCTCGATCACTTGTGGATGATTGGCCAGCCCCAGGTAGTCGTTGTTACAGAACGCCAGCAACGGCTGGCCATCAACCACCACTTGCGGCCCCTGGGGGCTTTCGAGCAGCGGACGCTGGCGGTAGAGATTTTCGGCACGACGGGCAGCAAGGCGTGCGGCGAGATCGAAAGACATGCAGGCCTCGAAGTTCAGATCACAGAAATCAAAATGAATGCGATCCCTGTGGGAGCGAGCTTGCTCGCGATGGCGGCTTCACATTCAACATTGATGTCGACGGACCTGACGCTATCGCGAGCAAGCTCGCTCCCACAGGGGTTTTGCATTCATTCAGTGGACGCAGTGGTTGCTCAAACCGCCGCGTTATAGAACTGCTCGCTGCTCTTGTGCTCCACCAGCGCCTGCTCGATCGCCGCCTGATGCACTTCATCGGCGTGCTCTTCGCGGGCTTCCGGCAGGATCCCCAGGCGCCCGAACAGTTGCATGTCCTTGTCGGCCTGCGGGTTGGCGGTGGTCAGCAGTTTCTCGCCGTAGAAAATCGAGTTGGCACCGGCGAAGAACGCCAGAGCCTGCATCTGCTCGTTCATGGCTTCGCGGCCGGCGGACAGGCGCACGTGGGATTGCGGCATCAGGATGCGCGCGACCGCGAGCATGCGGATGAAATCGAAGGGATCGACGTCGTCGGCATTTTCCAGCGGCGTACCGGCGACCTTCACCAGCATGTTGATCGGCACCGACTCCGGATGCTCCGGCAGGTTGGCCAGCTGGATCAGCAGGTTGGCGCGGTCGTCCAGCGACTCGCCCATGCCGAGGATGCCGCCGGAGCAGATCTTCATCCCCGACTCACGCACGTAGGCCAGGGTTTGCAGGCGCTCGCTGTAGGTGCGGGTGGTGATGATGCTGCCGTAGAACTCAGGCGACGTGTCGAGGTTGTGGTTGTAGTAGTCGAGGCCGGCCTTGGCCAGCGCCTCGGTCTGGTCCTGATCCAGGCGGCCTAGGGTCATGCAGGTTTCCAGGCCCAGGGCTTTCACGCCTTCAACCATCTTCAGAACATAGGGCATGTCCTTGGCCGACGGGTGCTTCCACGCCGCGCCCATGCAGAAACGGGTCGAACCGATGGCCTTGGCGCGAGCGGCCTCTTCGAGGACCTTCTGCACTTCCATCAGTTTTTCTTTTTCCAGACCGGTGTTGTAGTGACCGGACTGCGGACAATATTTGCAATCTTCCGGGCAGGCGCCGGTTTTGATCGACAACAGGGTCGACACCTGAACACGGTTGGCGTCGAAATGCGCACGGTGCACCGTCTGCGCCTGGAACAGCAGGTCATTGAATGGCTGAACGAAGAGTGCTTTGACTTCGGCCAAAGTCCAGTCATGACGCAGGGTTGCAGTGGTGCTGGCGCTCATGGGCGTTTCCTTTGAATTATGCTTTGGCATGCGGCTGGATCATGGAATGTCACAGCCGCCTCACAGATGTTTCGGCATATTTAAGGAAGAGCGATGCGCTGTCAACCACAGTACAAAGGACAGGTTTACATCTGGTCAAAAAACGAGCAGCCGTGTCTGCTGTGCGATGAACCCGCCGACGACATCGCCCCTGTCTGTTCGGCCTGCGAAACCGAGTTGCCCTGGCTGGGCGATCACTGCCGAACCTGCGCCCTGCCGCTCCCGGCCGCGGGCCTGACCTGCGGCCATTGCCTGAAGCAGCCACCGGCTTTCGAACACGTGATTGCCCCCTGGACCTACAGCTTTCCGGTTGACAGCCTGATCACCCGCTTCAAACACAACGCAAAGTGGCCGTTTGGCCGCTTACTCGCCGAACTTCTCGCTCAATACCTGCAACATCGCTTCGAAGACGATCTGCAGCGACCCGATGCGCTGATTCCGGTACCGCTGGCCACCCGACGCCTGCGCCAGCGCGGGTTCAACCAGGCGGCGATGCTGGCCCACTGGTTGAGTGACGCACTGGACATTCCGTGCGACGAACGGTTGCTGCTGCGAACCCAGGACACCGATGCCCAACAGGCCTTGAATGCCCAAGCGCGCCGCAAGAACTTGCGCAACGCTTTCAGCCTGATACCCGGTGCCGCCGTCAAAGGCCGGCACCTGGCCCTGATCGACGACGTCCTCACCACCGGTGCCACGGCCCAGGCCCTGGCCTGGCTGTTGATCGACGCGGGTGCCGTGCGGGTCGACGTCTATTGCCTGGCCCGCACGCCCAAACCCGGCGAGACGCCCTGACTTGACTCGCGCATGCCAAGCCGCCAACGTCCTCTGCATCGCCACCACCCAAAGCGACTTGCCATGTCATTGCCCACCCTGTTGTCCCAGCACATTGTCCGCCGTCCGCAGCGCATCGCCCTGCTGCAGCACATCGCCGAACAAGGCTCGATCACCCGTGCGGCAAAAAGCGCGGGCCTGAGCTACAAGGCTGCCTGGGATGCCATCGATGAGCTGAACAACCTGGCGCAGAAGCCGTTGGTGGAGCGGGTTGTCGGCGGCAAGGGCGGTGGCGGTGCCCGCCTCTCCATAGAGGGCGAGCGGGTGCTGCGGCTGTACCAGAAGTTGCAAGCCTTGCAGGCCCAGGTGCTGGAAGCCGCTGAAGATGCCAGCGACCTCGACCTGCTCGGGCGCTTGATGCTGCGCACCAGCGCGCGCAATCAGTTACACGGCAAGGTAATGGCTATCGAGCCCCAGGGACGCAACGACCTGATTCGTCTCGAAGTCGCCGAAGGCTTGATCGTCAATGCGCAAATCACTCACGACAGCACCGAGCGCCTGGAACTGCAAATCGGCACCGAAGTCGTGGCCTTGATCAAGGCCGGCTGGCTCGATGTGCTGGAGGTCGACTCAGCCGAAACGCCGGGAAACAATTGCCTGAAAGGCACCATCGATAAGATTCTCGACGCCGACGATGGCCCCAGCGAAGTGCGCATCACCCTGCCTAACGGCCTGACCCTGTGCGCGCTGGACGAACCAACGCATCTGCAGGCATTGGGTCTGACCTGCGGCAAACCCGTGCGCGTGGAGTTTTCGCCCTCCAGGGTTCTGCTGGGTACGCCGCTTTAAGCAAACTGCAACAAAAGGTTCATTACTCACCATTAAGGTGTCTGCAAAACCGCAGGGAGCCTGAAATGAGCCTATTAGAAGAAAACCAGTCCACCGACCTCGAAACCATGGTCGGCCTCAGTCGTCGCAGCTTCATCAGCGCAGGTGCCCTGTGCGGCGCAGCGATGTTCCTCGGCGGCAACCTGCTGAGCCGCAGCGTGATGGCCGCCAGCGTAAGCGCCGGTAACAGCCAGTTGCTGGGCTTTGACAGCATTGCCGCCGCCACCAGCGACTCCATCACCCTGCCACCGGGCTACAAGTCCTCGGTGCTGATCAGTTGGGGCCAGCCCCTGCACAAGGACGGCCCGGCGTTCGACCCGAGCGGCAACGGCAGCGCCGAGCATCAGGAGGCCCAGTTCGGCGACAACAACGATGGCATGAGTCTGTTCGAGTTTCCGGGCGAAAAAGACCGGGCGCTGATGGCGATCAACAACGAATACACCAACTACCGCTACCTCTACGCCCACGGCGGCATGCCGCGATCGGCGGAGGACGTGCGCAAAGCGCTGGCCTGCGAAGGTGTGTCGGTGATTGAAGTGCAGCGCAAGAACGGCCAATGGCAATTCGTCCAGGGCTCGCGCTACAACCGCCGGATTCACGGCAATGCGCCGATCAGCCTGAGCGGTCCGGCCGCCGGTCACGCACTGCTGAAGACCAGCGCCGATCCCCACGGCAAGAACGTCCTCGGCACCTTCCAGAACTGTGCCAACGGCAAGACGCCGTGGGGCACCTATCTGACCTGCGAAGAGAACTTCACCGACTGCTTCGGCAGCAGCAACGCCGAGCAGAAGTTCGACCCGGCGCAAAAACGCTACGGCGCGGTGGTGACCAGCAAAGAGATCAACTGGCACCAACACGACGAGCGCTTCGACCTGGCCAAGAACCCCAACGAGCTCAACCGTCACGGCTGGGTGGTGGAAATCGATCCGTTCGATCCACAGTCGACGCCGGTCAAACGCACTGCCCTGGGCCGCTTCAAACACGAAAACGCCGCCCTGGCCGAAACCGGCGATGGCCATGCCGTGGTGTACATGGGCGACGATGAGCGCGGCGAGTTCATCTACAAATTTGTCAGCCGCGACAAGATCGACCACAAGAACCCCAAGGCCAACCGCGACATTCTCGATCACGGCACCCTCTATGTGGCGCGTTTCGATGCAGGGGACGGCAACGCCGATCACCCGAAGGGCCGGGGTGAATGGATCGAACTGACCCATGGCAAAAACGGTATCGACGCCAGCAGCGGCTTTGCCGATCAGGCTGAAGTGCTGATCCACGCGCGTCTCGCCGCCAGTGTGGTGAAAGCCACGCGCATGGACCGCCCGGAATGGATCGTGGTCAGCCCCAAGGATGGCCAGGTCTACTGCACGTTGACCAACAACGCCAAGCGCGGCGAAGACGGGCAACCGGTGGGCGGACCGAACCCGCGGGAGAAGAACGTCTACGGCCAGATCCTGCGCTGGCGCACCGAGCGCGACGATCACGCCTCACACACCTTTGCCTGGGACCTGTTTGTGGTGGCCGGCAACCCGGCCGCACATGCCGGGACGCCAAAGGCCGGCTCGTCGAACATCACGCCGCAGAACATGTTCAACAGCCCGGACGGTTTGGGCTTCGACAATGCCGGCCGCTTGTGGATCCTGACCGACGGCGATGTGAGCAACACCGGTGACTTTGCCGGCATGGGCAATAACCAGATGCTCTGCGCTGATCCGGCGACCGGCGAGATTCGCCGCTTCATGGTCGGACCGGTGGGCTGCGAGGTGACCGGGATCAGCTTCTCGCCGGACCAGAAAACCCTGTTTGTCGGGATCCAGCACCCGGGTGAAAACGGTGGCTCGACCTTCCCCGAGCATCTGCCCAATGGCAAGCCGCGGTCTTCGGTGATGGCCATCTCGCGTGAAGATGGCGGGATCGTCGGCGCCTGATCCGGCCTCTTCGCGGGCAAGCCCGCTCCCACATTGGATTGTCGGTGCGCATGCGATCGGCGGCACACCGAAGATCTCCTGTGGGAGCGGGCTTGCCCGCGAAGGCGTCAGCCCGGACACCACACTTCTCAAGCCCAACCACTAAAACCGCGCCGTCTGCGCTACCATGCCTGGCCGGACGCAGCAGCCTGCTGCGCGCAGGAGTCAGCATGGCCCACCCGTTTGAAACCCTTACGCCAGACCTCGTGCTCGATGCCGTCGAAAGCATCGGCTTTCTCAGCGACGCGCGCATCCTGGCGCTCAACAGCTACGAGAACCGCGTCTATCAGGTCGGTATCGAAGACGCCGAGCCGCTGATCGCCAAATTCTACCGGCCGCAACGCTGGAGCAACGAAGCGATTCTGGAAGAACACCAGTTCACCGCCGAACTCGCCGACTGCGAGGTGCCGGTTGTGGCGCCGTTGATTCACAACGGTGAAACCCTGCACGAACACAGCGGTTTCCGTTTTACCCTGTTCCCCCGCCGCGGCGGTCGCGCACCGGAGCCGGGCAACCTCGATCAACTGTATCGCCTGGGCCAGTTGCTCGGACGCCTGCACGCGGTCGGCTCGACCCGGCCGTTCGAGCACCGTGAAGCGCTGGCGGTGAAAAACTTCGGTCATGACTCGCTGGCCACGCTGCTCGACGGCAACTTCATCCCCCGCAGCCTGCTGCCGGCCTACGAATCGGTGGCCCGTGATCTGCTCAAGCGTGTGGAGGATGCCTACAGCAACACGCCGCACCAGAACATCCGCATGCACGGTGACTGCCACCCTGGCAACATGATGTGCCGCGACGAGATGTTCCATATCGTCGACCTCGACGACTGCCGCATGGGTCCGGCGGTACAGGACATCTGGATGATGCTCGCCGGTGATCGCCAGGATTGCCTGAGCCAGTTGTCGGAACTGATGGATGGCTACAACGAATTCCACGACTTCGACCCGCGTGAATTGGCGCTGATCGAACCCTTGCGCGCCCTGCGTCTGTTGCACTACAGCGCCTGGCTCGCCCGTCGCTGGGACGATCCGGCATTCCCCCGCAGCTTTCCGTGGTTCGGCACCGAGCGTTACTGGGGTGATCAGGTGCTGGCTCTGCGCGAACAACTGGCGGCGCTCCAGGAAGAGCCACTAAAACTCTTCTGACCCACCCTGCCCCCCTGTAGGAGCGAGCCTGCTCGCGAAGAACGCAAGGGCAACGCGTTTATCCAGACAGCACGCGTTATCGTTGACGTCCATCGCGAGCAGGCTCGCTCCTACAGGTACTGTGTTCACAAAAGACCTACCTATTCAGTCAGGACATTCGCAGACAAATCTCCTTACAATCCCTTCTTTGTTAGCTGCCTAAGCAAGGATTCTGCATGCAAGCCGCCAACCCGCGTCGCGGGTACATTCTGGGTCTGAGTGCCTACATCATCTGGGGACTTTTCCCCCTCTACTTCAAAGCCATCGCCAGCGTGCCCGCCGTGGAAATCATCATCCACCGGGTGTTGTGGTCGGCGCTGTTCGGCGCCTTGCTGCTGATGGTGTGGAAGCATCCCGGCTGGTGGCGCGAGCTGCGGGAGAACCCGCGACGCCTGGCGATCCTGGCCCTGAGCGGTGCGCTGATCGCGGCCAACTGGCTGACCTACGTCTGGTCGGTGAACAACGGCCGCATGCTGGAGGCCAGCCTCGGTTACTACATCAACCCTTTGGTGAACGTGTTGCTGGGCATGCTGATCCTTGGCGAACGCCTGCGGCGCATGCAGCGGATTGCCGTCGGTCTGGCGGCTGTGGGTGTGGCGCAACAGGTCTGGCAGGTCGGCAGCCTGCCGTGGGTGTCGCTGGTGCTGGCACTGACCTTCGGTTTCTACGGGTTGATTCGCAAGCAGGCACCGGTCAAGGCACTGCCGGGGCTGGTGGTGGAAACCTGGATGTTGGTGCCGATCGCCATTGCCTGGTTGCTGTTCAATCCGACCGCCCACAGCGCTCAGGCCGAGTTCTGGACCACGTCAGAAGCCTGGTGGCTGGTGGCGGCCGGGCCGGTCACGCTGGTGCCGCTGGTCTGCTTCAACGCGGCTGCACGGCATTTGCCCTACACGACACTGGGCTTTCTCCAGTACCTGGCGCCGACATTGGTGCTGCTGCAAGCGGTCCTGCTGTTTGGCGAGCACCTGTCGTCCAGCACCCTGGTAGCGTTCATGTTCATCTGGGCCGGTCTGGCGGTTTACAGCGTGGATGCGTGGCTCAGTTTGCGTCGCCGCAGCTGATCAAAAAACATACAAACCTCTACAGGCCACGGGTTCCATGGCCTGCATCATTCCTTCCCAAGGTTATCCACAGCGTGATCCCCGCCGATTGTGCGCAAGTGGCTGAAAGTGCTGGTTTTTTGATCAGATCCTGAAGAGCCCCGGTCGGCGTGCCCTGGCGGGGTGTCTCTACAGGTTATCCACAGGCCGGTGCACGTTTTACTTGGATAACCTGATCAGGGCTCACTGCGCAGCACCAATTCAACCATCAGATCGTCGGCCAGGGTTTCCAGACGCGATTGCAGTACGTCCAGCGACAGTGTCAGCGGAACGGCAAGAATCGCTTCGGCATGGAACAACGGCTCGCTGCTCATCGGCGCCGGGCGCACTTCGGTAACCAGCCGTTCCAGACTCACCCCCTGCTCGCTCAACAAGCGTGTGATGTCACGCACGATCCCCGGGCGATCATTGCCCACCAATTCCATCGCGATCGGCTTCCAGGTGCAGGATTGTTCGATGCTGCTTTCGGCGATCAATACGCGAATGCCCTGGGTGGACAAGCCTTGCAGGGCATCGACCAATTCGTCATAGGCCTCGGCCGGCACCCCCACCCGCAGAATGCCGGCGAATTGTCCGGCCATGCGCGACATGCGGCTTTCCAGCCAGTTGCCGCCGTGCTCGGCAATGCATTGGGCAATGCGCTCGACTTGCCCGGGCTTGTCCGGTGCGAAAACGGTGAGTACGAGGTGGTCCATGGCGCAGCCCTCTGGTCATGATTTTTGTTGCAGAGAACCAAGTATAGGCAAGGGTTGAACCTGCGCTGACAGGTCAGGCACCTTCGCGAGCAGGCTCGCTCCCACAAGGTTGTGCAGGCTTTTGTGGGAGCGAGCCTGCTCGCGAATGAAGGCGCCGCCGATCGAAACGAAAAAACAAATCGTGTACAACTTTTGATATTTAACTGGAACAATCCACTGGTTTTTTGAGAACATCCTGCTTCGCGCCGTGACCGCAATGCGTCATGGGGTCGCAGAACGACGTGATTAGTCTAATTTTCACAACCGCAATTCATCATGTAGTATGCCGCAGCGCGCACTACATAACGTTGGATCGATGTCTGCCGCCGGCCCGTTCGCAACCCTGAAAGCCCTGTCAGCAAGGCCTCAAGCCGTTGATTGGTCCCAACCCAGCCGCCCGTCATGGGCATGTACTGGCAGAGGGGTTTGTGGTTTAAATGGCCAAGGCTTCATTGTTAATTTGAAGAGCTGAAAAGCGAAATAGCTGAGCAGAGTGAGGCAAGCAATGACTGAACACGTTCAAGTCGGTGGCCTGCAGGTCGCCAAAGTCCTGTTCGACTTCGTGAACAACGAAGCCATTCCCGGTACCGGCCTCACCGCCGATAAGTTCTGGGCCGGTGCCGACAAGGTCATCCATGACCTGGCGCCGAAGAACAAAGCCCTACTCGCCAAACGCGATGATTTCCAGGCTCGTATTGATTCCTGGCACCAGGAACGCGCCGGTCAGGCGCACGACGCCGTGGCCTATAAAGCCTTCCTGCAAGACATCGGTTATCTGCTGCCAGAAGCGGCCGATTTCCAGGCAACGACGCAAAACGTCGATGACGAAATCGCCCGCATGGCCGGCCCGCAGCTCGTGGTGCCGGTGATGAACGCCCGCTTTGCGCTCAACGCCTCGAACGCCCGCTGGGGTTCGCTGTACGACGCGCTCTACGGCACCGACGCCATCAGCGAAGCCAACGGTGCGGAAAAAGGCAAAGGCTACAACAAGGTGCGCGGTGACAAGGTCATCGCCTTCGCCCGTGCCTTCCTCGACGAAGCGGCGCCATTGGCGGCCGGCTCCCACGTCGATTCCACTGGCTACAAGATCGTCGATGGCAAACTGGTGGTCGCCCTCAAAGGCGGCAGCAACACCGGCCTGCGCAACGACGCCCAGTTGATCGGCTTCCAGGGCGATGCCGCGGCACCGACCGCGATCCTGCTGAAAAACAACGGCCTGCATTTCGAAATCCAGGTCGACGCCAGCACCCCGGTCGGCCAGACCGACGCGGCCGGCGTCAAAGACATCCTGATGGAAGCCGCACTGACCACCATCATGGACTGCGAAGACTCGGTTGCCGCCGTCGACGCCGATGACAAAGTGGTGATCTACCGCAACTGGCTCGGCCTGATGAAGGGCGATCTGTCGGAAAGCGTCGCCAAGGGCGGTCAGACCTTTACCCGCACCATGAACGCCGACCGCACCTACACCGCGGTCGATGGCAGTGAACTGAGCCTGCACGGTCGTTCGTTGCTGTTCGTACGTAACGTTGGTCACCTGATGACCATCGACGCGATCCTCGACAAAGATGGCAATGAAGTGCCGGAAGGCATTCTCGATGGCCTGGTGACCTGCCTGTCGGCGATCCACAACCTCAACGGCAACAGCTCGCGCAAGAACAGCCGCACCGGCTCGGTCTATATCGTGAAGCCGAAGATGCACGGCCCTGAAGAAGCCGCGTTCACCAACGAGCTGTTCGGTCGCATCGAAGACGTGCTGGGCCTGCCACGCAACACCTTGAAAGTCGGGATCATGGACGAGGAGCGTCGAACCACGATCAACCTCAAGGCCTGCATCAAGGCGGCGAGCGAGCGTGTGGTGTTCATCAACACCGGTTTCCTCGACCGCACGGGCGATGAAATCCACACCTCCATGGAAGCCGGCCCGATGGTGCGCAAGGCGGACATGAAGGCGGAAAAATGGATCGGCGCCTACGAGAACTCCAACGTCGATATCGGTCTGAGCACCGGCCTGCAAGGTCGCGCGCAGATCGGTAAAGGCATGTGGGCCATGCCGGACCTGATGGCAGCGATGCTCGAACAGAAAATCGCTCACCCGCTGGCCGGTGCCAACACTGCCTGGGTACCTTCGCCGACCGCCGCTGCACTGCACGCGCTGCACTACCACAAGGTTGACGTGTTCGCCCGGCAGGCTGAACTGGCCAAACGTGCCCATGCATCGGTAGACGACATCCTGACCATCCCGCTGGCGGTGAACCCGCAGTGGACCGCCGAACAGATCAAGAACGAACTGGACAACAACAGCCAGGGCATTCTCGGTTACGTGGTGCGCTGGATCGACCAGGGCGTCGGTTGTTCGAAAGTGCCGGACATCAATGACGTCGGCCTGATGGAAGACCGTGCCACGCTGCGTATTTCCAGCCAGCACATCGCCAACTGGCTGCGCCATGGCGTCGTCACCGAAGAGCAGGTCATGGAAAGCCTCAAGCGCATGGCGCCAGTGGTTGACCGGCAGAACGCCGGCGACGCGCTGTACCGTCCGCTGGCCCCGAACTTCGACAGCAACATCGCCTTCCAGGCGGCGGTCGAACTGGTGGTCGAAGGCACCAAACAGCCGAACGGCTACACCGAACCGGTCCTGCACCGTCGTCGTCGCGAGTTCAAGGCGAAGAACGGGTTGTAATCCCGTTCACTCCACAGCAATCCCCCGGTTGAAAAACCGGGGGATTTTTGTTTCTGCTTCCTGCAAATGCAGAATTATCCCCTGAAACGCAACGCGTTTGCAGCGATGTGGCGGCCTATTCTCGATGCATTCATGAACAAGGCAATTCCAAGAACCGTGATGATGAGAGCAAACAGTTTTTCACCACCAATGGGTTCGTCGAGTACATACCACGAGGTCAAAATACCCGATATCGGAACAATCACTGACAACGGTGCAACCTGGCTCGCCGGATACTTCTCAATCATTCGGTTCCACACCCAATATCCGAATACCGTCGCCACATAGGCCTGGAACAGGACAGACACCAGCACCGGAGCAGTTATGTCCGTTAACAACGTTTGGAAGGGGGCAGCCCCCTTGACCCAGTAAGTCATCAGATATAAAGGCGGTGTCGCATACAGACTCGACCAAACGACAAAGGAAAATATATCAACCACCTTGCTTTTTTTGACCAGCACATTGCACAAACTCCAGAAGAATGCACCGAGGAGTATCAGGAAAAGGCCAAAGCTTTCGGCATAACCGTCCGTTACATGAATAATAAACATCAGCCCCAGCAACGCCATGAGAATACCAGCCACGTGTATTCCCGTCATTTTTTCCCCAAACAGCAATACTCCCCAGATGACCGTAAAAAATGCACTGAATTGCAAGAGCAAAGATGTCACGCCGGCACTGACCCCAAGAAACATGCCATAGTTCATCAGCCAGCACATTCCGATACCAAACAACAAACCGTAGACTATAGTTACAAAAGTACTGACACCCTTCGGTTTCGGGATGAAGAACACCAATGGCAATGCGCAGAAAGTAAATCGCAACGCTGTCAATATGAACGGATCGATACCGTCAAGACTGATATCAATTACCGTATAATTACTGCCCCACATGACTGTCACACCGATAATAAGTACAAGATCGCGAAACTCCATTTTTTTTATCATATCGTCCTCATTGCGGTACACATCCACACAATCCAGGAGGAGCAATGCCCTGACCCTTGTCAGTACTTTATCCGCAGGAACTAGCCGAAGTCTGAATACACAACAACCATCGGCATACTCATACCGCTAAAATCGGAGAGCAAAACTGACAACCCGGAGAGTGCTACAACAGATTTTATTAAACCAGGCACGACATCAAACAAATGTCTGCATTGATTTCAGGAAGTGAACGATAGCTGAATTATGGATAGAAAAAACAAGCTATTTGTGAGTAGCTTTTTCGCGGATCAATTAGACAAACTTAATTACAAGTTAACCCCACAAAAACAAATCGAACCTGTAATTAACAATTACAGGAGATCAGTTATTTAATGCCCAGTTCGCTTTTTACCTGTACTAGAAAGTGACTGGCATCGATCGGTTTGAGCAGAAAGTCCACCACACTCAAATGCATCGCAGCGATGACATCCTTCACGTCGGCGTCACCCGACACTATGATGATCGGCAATGCCGCCCGTACCGACTTGCGTATCTGACGGATCAGATCCAACCCATCTACATGGCCCATCCGCAGGTCGGTGATCAGTAATCCGATCGAGGGCTTTTTGATTTCTGCCTCAGCCACCAGCATCTTGAGTGCCGCTTCGCCACTGGCCGCTGTTATGCAGGGAATGCCCTCCAACGCGAGGATCTCAGACAGCAGCTCCCGGGTGTCCTTATCGTCATCGACGACCAGCACCCGTTGCAGCGGCAGGTCAGGCTCCAGCATGACGGCACTCAGCGCTTCGCGCTCGGCGTCGCTCAAAATATCGTGGTCGGACATGGCGTTCTCTACATGTTCAATTCAATTCCCTAGCACAGTTATGAGACATCGCTAAGCTGACCACCAATGTGCACTCCGACAGATAATTTTCCAATAGGGGGGCCGAGAGGTTTTTCGCACACTTGCGTAGGATTTTTCCGACATTTCAGGACGCTAACAGCCTACCTAGACTTACGTCCAATGGGCACCCCGGCTACAGGGGTCGACCATGTATGGGTCATCCGACTACAACAATTCAAAAAAGACTGCGGTAATGGTTATGAGTAAAGCGGACGCCTTCACACAGGCAGGGAAAACCGCGGTGTTGCAGAACATCCAGGGCACGTTGCAATTCCTTCAGCGCTTCCCGCCTTTCAACCAGATGGAGCACGCGCACCTGGCGTATCTGGTCGAGCAATGTCAGCTGCGTTTCTACGCCCCCGGCGAGAGCATCATCAAACCCGCCGACGGCCCGGTCGAGCACTTCTATATCGTCAAGCAAGGCCGGGTCGTGGGCGAGCGTCCGGATACGGCAAAAGGTGGCATCGAAACAGTCTTCGAGATCGCCACCGGTGAATGTTTTCCCCTCGCGGCGTTGCTGGGTGAACGGGCCACCCGTACCGAGCACCTCGCCGGCGAAGACACCTTTTGCCTGCAGCTGAACAAGCCGGCATTCATCCGCCTGTTTTCGCTATCGGACACCTTCCGCAACTTCGCCCTGCGCTGCGTCAGCAGCCTGCTGGATCAGGTCAACCAGCAAGTGCAGCAAAAAGCCGTGGAAACCCTCGGCACCCAATATTCGCTCAATACCCGACTGGGTGAATTGGCCATGCGCCACCCGGTGTCATGCGCCCCGCAGACACCTTTGCGTGAAGCCGTGACGTTGATGCACGAACAACAGGTCGGCAGCATCGTGGTGGTCGATGAACTCAAGGCTCCATTGGGGATTTTCACCCTGCGCGACCTGCGTCAGACCGTGGCCAACGGCAGCAGTGATTTCAACGAAGCCATCGAAGGGCACATGACCCGGGCGCCGTTTTTCCTGTCGCCGGACCACAGTGCATTCGACGCGGCGATTGCCATGACCGAGCGTCACATCGCCCATGTCTGCCTGGTCAAGGACCAACGCTTGTGCGGCGTGGTTTCCGAGCGCGATCTGTTTTCCCTGCAACGGGTCGACCTGGTGCACCTGGCGCGCACCATCCGCAACGCACCGAAGGTGGAAAACCTGGTGGCGCTGCGGGGCGAAATCGGCCAACTGGTCGAGCGCATGCTGGCCCATGGCGCGTCTTCGACGCAGATCACCCACATCATCACCCTGCTCAACGATCACACCGTGTGCCGGGTGATCGAACTGACCCTCGCCGAAAGAGGTGATCCCGGCGTGCCATTCAGTTGGCTGTGCTTCGGCAGTGAAGGCCGTCGCGAGCAGACCCTGCACACCGATCAGGACAACGGCATTCTGTTCGAAGCCAGGGATGCAGCCCATGCCGCCGAGATACGCGGCAAGTTGTTGCCCATCGCCCAGCAGATCAACCAGAGCCTGGCGCTGTGCGGCTTCACCTTGTGCAAGGGCAATATCATGGCCGGCAACCCCGAGCTGTGCCTGTCCCGGGCCGAATGGGCGCGGCGCTTTGCGGCGTTCATCCGCGAGGCCACCCCGGAGAACCTGCTGGGTTCGAGCATCTATTTCGATTTGCGCGTGGTCTGGGGCAGCGAGCAAGGCTGCGAGCAGTTGCGTCGGGGCATTCTCGATCAGGTCGGTGACAACCGTTTGTTCCAGCGCATGATGGCCGAGAATGCGCTGCGCAATCGCCCGCCCGTAGGGCGTTTGCGCGAGTTCGTGCTGACGCGCAAAAATGGCGAGAAGGCCACCCTGGACCTGAAGATCCAGGGCTTGGCTCCGTTTGTCGATGGCGCCCGACTGCTGGCCCTTGCCCATGGCATCGAGGCCAATAACACGCTGGAGCGTTTTCGCCAATTGGTCGCCAAAGAGGTCATCGAACCCCTGGACGGCGCCGCGTACGAAGAGGCCTATCACTTCATTCAGCAAACCCGCATGCAGCAACATCAATTACAGACCCGGGAGAATTTTCCCTACTCGAACCGGGTCGATCCCGACAGCCTCAATCACCTGGACCGGCGCATCCTGCGTGAGTCCCTGCGTCAGGCCCAACGCCTGCAGAGCAGCCTGACCTTGCGGTATCAGTTGTGAGCCTGTTTTCATGGCTGCGTCCGCCGAGCCCCACCCTGCCCGCCGACCTGCAACATCGCCTGGAACGCTTGCCAGCCGCTGCCGCCTTGGGCGAATGCAGCCTGCGTGAGCAGCGCTGGGTGGTGCTCGATCTGGAAACCACCGGGCTGAACCTGAACAAGGACCATGTGTTGTCGATTGGCGCGGTAGCGATCGAGGACGGGGCCATCGATTTTCGCCAGCTGTTCGAACGCACCTTGCAATATCCGCAAGTAAAACTCGGCCCCAGCGTGCTGATCCACGGCATTGGCCCCAGCGCCATTGCGGCGGGCAGCGATCCCGCAGAAGCGCTGGTGGACCTGATGGAATACCTCGGTGACAGCCCGGTACTGGCCTTCCACGCGCCGTTTGACCAGCACATGCTCGGCCGTGCGTTGAAAGATCACCTGGGCTTCAAGTTGCAGCATCCGTTTCTGGATGTGGCGGACATTGCACCGCTGCTATGCCCCCAAGCGCACTTTCGCGAGGCCGGGCTGGACGACTGGATCGACTGGTTCAAGCTCGAAGTCTTCGAACGTCACCACGCCAGCGCCGACGCCCTGGCCACCGCTGAACTGGCGCTGATCCTGTTCAGCCGCGCGCGGCAGCAGCAGATTCATAGCCCGCTGAATTTGCAACAGCGCTTGAGTCAGTGGAAGCGTCGGAAACAAGCACCGTCCTTCTAGTCTTCGGCGCCTGCTCTGGCCTCATCGCGGGCAAGCCCGCTCCCACAGGAGTACCGAAACCCCTGTGGGAGCGGGCTTGCCCGCGATGAACGATGACGCGGTCTCCCGACCAACGCCGATTGCGGACCTCCCGCGCCTCTGCCACAATCGCGAACAATTCTCGTTAGTTAACACTTCCCAAGCGGTGATGCTGCGTGTCGTCAGTCCCAAGCCCTCAAAGTGAGCTCGTCGGTGCGTTATATCGCGACCATCGCGGTTGGCTATTGGCCTGGCTTCGACGCAATGTCGCCTGCCCACAGCGGGCCGAAGACCTGAGCCAGGACACTTTCGTGCGCTTGCTGGGGCGCGAGGAACTGAAGGAACCCCGCGAACCGCGGGCATTCCTGGTGGCCATCGCCAAGGGCCTGCTGTTCGATTACTTCCGTCGCGCCGCGCTGGAGCAGGCTTACCTCACCGAGCTGATGCTGATTCCCGAAGCCGAACAACCGTCGGCGGAAGAACAGCAGATGATCCTCGAAGACCTGAAAAACATCGACCGTTTGCTCGGCAAGCTTTCCACCAAGGCCCGGGCGGCGTTCCTCTACAACCGTCTCGACGGTCTTGGCCACGCAGAAATCGCCGAGCGCCTGGGGGTATCGGTGCCGCGGGTGCGCCAGTACCTGGCCCAGGGCATTCGCCAATGCTACATCGCGCTGTACGGTGAGCCGACATGAACCCGCTCGGTTCCAAACCGGTATCGGCCAACGTGCTGGACGCAGCGATTGCCTGGCAGTTGTCCATGGACGGCGCCAACCCGGTAGAGCGCGAAGAGTTCGCCAAGTGGCACGCTGCCCACGAAGAGCACGCCCGTGCCTGGCGCCAGTTGGGCATGCTCGACCAACGCTTCAGCGCAGCCAGTGGCCCGGCTCGCACTGCCCTGCTGCAATCGCGCGAAGGCATCCGCCGACGGGTGCGCAAGCTCGGCAATGGCGTGGCGAGCGTGGTGGCCGTGATCGGCCTGGCGCTATTTGCCGGGCCACGTTACCTGCCGATCGATTACTGGCTGGCCGACCAGCGCACCGCTGTTGGCGAGCAGCGCACCCTGCGCCTGGCGGATGGCACGCTGGTCAATCTCAACACCCACAGCGCCCTGGATGTGCGCTTCGATGAGAAGCAGCGGCGCATCGTGCTTCAGGAAGGCGAAATCCTGGTTGAAACCGGCCATGGCGATCCCCGGCCGTTCATCGTCGAAACCCGTGAAGGCAGCATGCGCGCGCTGGGTACGCGGTTTCTGGTCAAGCGTGAAGAAGAAGGCACACGCCTGAGTGTGTTGCAGTCGGCGGTGGCGGTTCACCCCGAGTCCAGTCCGGATGAACAGATTCTGCGCGAAGGCCAGCAGGTGTTGATCCGCAATAACGGCCTGGGTCCGGTTCTGGCCGTCAATTTCGGCGCGGATGCCTGGACCCGCGGCATGCTGGTGGTGGACAACACGCGGCTGGAAGATCTGGTGCATGAAATCGGCCGTTATCGATCCGGTTACACAGGCGTCGCGCCGGAAGTCGCCGACCTGCGCATCACTGGCAGCTTCCCGCTGCGTGATACCGACCTGGCGCTCAATGCCCTGCTGCCGACCCTGCCGGTGCAGATCGAACAGCACACGCAATGGTGGGTGACAGTGAAAGCGAAGGCCGACGCCAAGCCCTGAGCAAGGCATCCATTGTAGGAGCTGGCTTGCCAGCGATGGTCGTTAACGATAACGCGCGCTCACTGGATAAACGCGGTGCTTTTGAGTGCATCGCTGGCAAGCCAGCTCCTACAAAAGCCAAATATTGAATCTAAATTATTTTCATCCAGCCCTATCACTTTCTAATTCTCGTTCGGCACACAGGCAATTGAGAAATATTTCCATTCAGGAGCCGCTGTATGTCCCGTTCGCTGAACACCCTGTTGCGCCCCAGTTTGCTGGCGGTCGCCGTTGCCCTTTGCACCCCTTTGGGCAGCAGCCAACTGGTCGCCGCTGAGCAGGCGTCAAGCGTTCGCGCCTACAACCTTCCAGCCGCACCACTGGCCAGCACCCTGAACCAGATCGCCAGCCAGGCGGGCCTGGCCTTGTCGTTGAACCCATCCCTGGCGACAGGCAAAACCTCGGCACCAGTCAACGGCCAGTTCGACGCCGCTGGCGCCCTGCGCGAGGCCCTGCGCGGCACCGGGCTGCAACTGGAGCAAAGCAGTGCCGGCACCTACAGCCTGGTGGCCGTGCCCGAGGGTGTGATGGCTCTGCCGGCAACCAGTGTGATTGGCGTGGAAGACGCTGAAAGCGCCTGGGGTCCGGTGCAAGGCTACGTGGCCAAACGGACCGCCGCCGGCACCAAGACCGATACCGCGCTGGTCGAGGTACCGCGCTCGATTTCGGTCGTCACTCGCCAGCAGATGGACGACCGCAACGCGCATACCCTTGACGCCGCCGTGCGCTACCTGCCGGGCATCACCGCCAGCAGCTACGGCAGCGACACCCGCGCTGACTGGCTGCGCGTGCGTGGTTTCGAGCCGACTCAATTCCTCGACGGCCTGCCCTTGCCAAAAGGCGTCTACGCCAACCCGAAACAGGAAACCTGGAACCTCGACCGCCTGGCCTTGCTGCGCGGCCCGGCCTCGTCCGTGTACGGCCAGACCCCGCCAGGCGGCCTGCTGGACATGGTCAGCCGTCGCCCGAGCGCCGAAGCCAGCAGCGAAATCCAGCTGCAGTACGGCAGCGACAACCATCGCCAGATCAACTTCGCCAGCACCGGCAAGATCGACGACGAAGGCCGCTTTCTCTATGGCGTGAGCGGCGTGGTGCGTGACGGCGGCACCCAGATCGACCATATCGATGACAAGCGCTACAACATTGCGCCAAGCCTGACCTGGAACATCGACGAAGACACCCGCTTCACCCTCCTGACGCAGTTCACCCGTGACGATACCGGCGTTACCAGCCAGTTCTATCCGATTCAGGGCACCAAGATCGACATGCCGTTCGGCAAGATCTCGCACCACAAGAACCTGGGTGATCCGGACTACGATTTCTACGACCGCACCTATTACGCACTGGGTTATGCCTTCGAGCATCGCTTGAACGATATATGGCAGTTCCGCCAGAACCTGCGCTACACCAAGTCGGACTTGTCTTTCCAGACGGTCACCGTCAACAGCTACTTTCCCTCCATCGGATTTGTCGTAGACGATGAAGGCAACACCGGGCGCGGCACGACCAATGTCGACGAAGACATCAGCCAGTTCGCCGTGGACAACAACCTCCAGGCCGACTTCGCCACCGGCGACATTATTCACACGCTGTTGATCGGTCTGGACCACCAGCGCAGCAACACCAACTACACCTCGATCTTTGGCAGCGCACCTTCCATCAACGTCAACGATCCGGTCTATGGCTTGCCGATCACCCGTCCACCACGCTCCTCGGCGTTTTATGACTATGACCAGAAGACCTACCAGACCGGTCTGTACGTCCAGGATCAAATGGCCCTCGATCAATGGCGCCTGACCCTCGGCGGTCGTGAAGACTGGGTCCATACCGGCACCAAATTCTTCAACAAGGGTGATGCCACCAACACCCAGCGCGACAAGAACTTCAGCGGCAACGCGGCGATCAGCTATGTGTTCGACTCGGGCTTCGTGCCTTACTTGTCCTACGCCGAATCGTTCCAGCCGGCCAGCAATGCTGTCGCCTCGCCGACCGATTCGTTCAAGCCGACCAAAGGCAAGCAGTGGGAACTGGGTATCAAGTACCAGCCACCGGGCAGCAACACACTGCTGACGGCCGCTGTGTATGACCTGACCCAGAAAAACGTTTCCGTCACCAACAATGTGGGCAACGTGACGGTCACCAGCCAGACCGGCGAAGTGAGAGTCAAAGGCCTGGAGCTGGAAGCCGTTTCCGACGTGACCGAAAACCTCAAGGTCACCGCCGCCTACACCTTGGCCAAGTCCGAAGTGCAAGACGGTGCGTTCAAGGGCAATCGCCTGCAACTGATGCCTAACCAGCAAGCATCGGTATGGGGCGACTACACCTGGCACAACGGCGTGCTCGACGGCTTCGGCATCGGCGCCGGCGCGCGCTACACCGGCAACACTTACGGCGACGAGGCCAACACCTGGCTGGGCAAGGCCGACGCCTACACGGTGTTCGACGCCGCGGTACACTACGACCTCGGCCGCCTGGACAACAGCCTCAAGGGCGCTTCGCTGGCCGTTAACGCCACCAACCTGTTCGACAAGGACTACATCTCGACTTGCGACAGCTTCTACTGCTACTACGGCGACCAGCGCAGTGTCGTCGCCAGTGCAACCTACAAGTGGTAACACTTTGAGCTGATACGCCCAATGACCAGGCCGTCCTTCGTGGACGGCTTTGGTTTTTCTGAAGGCTATGAAATGAAAAGTAAAACAATTCGCCGCTGGTCCGCTGTTCATACCTGGACCAGCCTGATTTGCACGGTGTTCCTGTTGCTGCTGGCACTGACCGGCCTGCCGTTGATCTTCCATCACGAGATCGACCACCTCCTCGGTGATGCAGCCGAGCTGAAGCAGATGCCGGCAGACACCCCGCGGCTTGATTTGCAGCAGCTGGTAGCGGCGGCTGAAAAGCATCGCCCTGGCGAAGTCATGCAGTATTTCGGCTTCGAGGACGACGAACCCAATGCCGCGATTGCGATCATGGCCCCTACCGCCGGCACCGAGCCCAATTCGTCCCACACCTTCATGCTCGACGCCCGTACCGGCGAGGCTCTGGAGATGCCGTCGGCCAACGGTGGTTTCATGATGGTCATGCTGCGCCTGCACGTGGACATGTTTGCCGGCTTACCGGGCAAGCTGCTGTTGGCGTTCATGGGCATTCTGTTCGTGGTGGCGATCGTCTCCGGCACCGTCTTGTACCTGCCATTCATGCGCCGCCTGAAGTTCGCCACCGTGCGCCAGGACAAATCCACCCGCCTGCGCTGGCTCGACCTGCATAACCTGATCGGCGTCGTGACCTTGACCTGGGCCCTGGTGGTCGGCGTGACCGGCGTGATCAGTGCCTGCGCCGACCTGATCATTGCCGCCTGGCGCAACGACAGCCTGAGCGCGATGGTCGCGCCGTACCGTGATGCGCCACCGCTGACGCACCTGGCGCCGGCCACCCGTCTGCTCGACATCGCCAAGGACGTCGCACCGGGCATGCAGCCGGACTTCATCGCCTTCCCCGGCACGCGGTTTTCCAGCGAGCACCATTACGCGGTGTTCATGAAAGGCAGCACGCACCTGACCTCGCACCTGCTGACGCCGGTGCTGATCGACGCCAGCACCCTGCAAGTCACCGCCGTGGCCGAACGCCCCTGGTACATGGATGCCATGGGCATGTCGCAACCGCTGCACTTCGGCGACTACGGCGGCATGCCGATGCAAATCCTCTGGGCGACCCTGGATGTGCTGACCATCATTGTGCTCGGCAGCGGGGTCTACCTGTGGGTGGTGCGGCGCAAGGCTGCCAGGCCTGTGCTGGAAAAAGCGGAGAACGTGGCATGAAGCCCCGGCAGTCGAATTTCCGGAAGGTCTTTGCCATTCCCATCGTCATCGCGGTGCTCAGCGCGGCAGGGCTGTTTGCCGCGTTGCTCGGAGATGGTGTATGGGACTCGCTGAGCTGGGTGGGGCTGGGCATCCCGGCTGTGCTGGCCCTGCGCGGCCTCCTGCAACGCCGCTGACCCCCTGTAGGAGCGAGCTTGCTCGCGATGGACTTGAGAACGCCGCTGGGTGTCAGGTTCCCCGCGTTATCGTTAACGTCCATCGCGAGCAAGCTCGCTCCTACAGGGGGGGTTGCCATCTTGAGCTATCGCCCCAACACGCTATGCTGCCCGACTCTGCCACCGATCGAGACGCTGCCATGTCCGCCCCGAGCATGACCCTCTACCACAACCCGCTCTCACCCTTCGTTCGCAAAGTCATGGTGCTGCTGTACGAAACCGGTCAACAGGACCGCGTGGCGCTGCAGACCAGCGTCCTCACCCCGGTAACCCCGGACACGGCCCTGATCGACGACAACCCCCTGAGCAAAATCCCGGCCCTGCGCCTGGCCGATGGCAATGTCATCCATGACAGCCGGGTCATCCTCGACTACCTCGATCAGCAGCACGTCGGCAACCCGCTGATCCCCCGCGAAGGCTCGGCCCGTTGGCGGCGCCTGACCCTCGCTTCCCTTGCCGACGGCATCATGGACGCGGCCGTGCTGGTGCGCTACGAAGTCGCCCTGCGTGCCCCGGAGAAACACTGGGACGAATGGCTCGACGGCCAGCGCGACAAGATCCGCCGCGCCCTGGCCCTGCTGGAAAAAGACGCGATTGCCGAGCTGACCAGCCACTTCGACGTGGCCGCGATCAGCGTGGCCTGTGCCCTGGGTTACCTGGACCTGCGCCATCCGGATCTGGATTGGCGCGAAGCCAATCCGCAGCTGGCGGCGTGGTACTTCGAGGTGAGCCAGCGGCCTTCGATGATTGCGACGATGCCGAAGGCTTAGAGCATCGCCGGCTGTACTGGCCGCTTCGCGAGCAGGCTCGCTCCCACAGTAGGTCGTCGGTGCGTACAAATTTTGTATTCACTGGAGAACCCTTGTGGGAGCGAGCCTGCTCGCGAAAATACCAACGCGGTTCATCAGGCAACCACTGCAAAATCCGAGTCACTAACACCTCGCTCCAGCGCTGATCCTCGCGCAACCCCACCGACCGGTTCATTGCACCGCTCCAATATCGAAGTCCAACGGTTTCACCGCTTTCTGCCCAACCCCATACCAATCCAGCTTGCGGGTCAGCACCATGAACACGCCCAACAAGCCGAACAGCAGCAACGAGCCCATCAACAGCGCGTAATCCTCGGCGCTCAGCACGCCGTAAAGCAGGCCGTACAACGCCGCCAGTCCTGCGGAGAAACTCAACCCGTTCACGACGCTACGCAGCACATGGCACACATAAAAACCGATCAAGGACACGCAGCCAGCCGCCGACAACAGATAGGCCAGCCCAAAACCGATGTGCTCGGACAGCGAGAGCAACAGTAGATAAAAGAACGCCAGGGCCACCCCCACCAGCGCGTATTGCACCGGGTGCACGGCCAGGCTTTTCAACACTTCGAAGAGGAAGAAGCCGGCGAACGTCAGGACTATGAACAGCAGTGCGTATTTGATCGCCCGGTCGCTTTTCAGGTACTGGTCCACCGGGTCGATAAAGCTCACACCGAAGCTGCGACCGCTGAAGGCTGCGCAGTCACCGCCGGTGACACAGCTGCTCAAGGCCTCCTGCAAATTGGTGGAGAAGAACGACGCCTGCCAGTTGGCGGTGAACCCCTGATCGGTGACGTTACGCTGGGCCGGCAGATAGTTGCCGATGAAACTTGGGTGAGGCCAGTCGGCGCTCAGCGAGACTGTGCTGGTTTTACCCACTGGCAACACTTGCAACACGCCCGTGCCTTGCAGGCGCAGGTTAAAACCAAAAGCCAGCTCCGCGGCCTGTTCGGTATTCAGCGCAGGCAGTGTCACGTGCACGCCCTCACCCAGCCAGCCGACCTGGCTACCGGGAATGAAGTCCAGGCTCTGGCCGTCGAGCTCGAGTTTCAAGGCATTTTCGATACCACGGATGTCGCTGATGCCAACGGCGAGAAACGGCTGGTCGAACCGGTAATCGGCAAAGTCTTCCTTGATTCCGAGCCGCGCCGGCAGCGAAAAAAGCCCACTGATGCGATTGTCGGCATGAAACAGCCGCGCCTGGTAAATCCCCCGGGAGCGCAACTCGGTCTGCACCTGGCCGTCGAGTTCGAAGCGTTCCGGCAGGAAATACAGACGACCGCGCTCTTCGCTGATGTCTTGATAACGCTCGTTGGTTTTTTCACGGGTCTTCCAGGTGCGCACCACTTTGCGATACGGCACCACCAGCAACGGACCGCTCACCTGCTGGCTGAAACTGGAACTGCGGGCAATGTCGTCGAGCACGCCGTCGCGCAGTTGCTGACGGTCGCGGATCACACCGTTGATCATCAGCAGCGGGATCAGCAACAACAGAATCAACAGGGCAATCGCCCCGAGTTTTAGGGTCAGGCTACGGTTCATGGGACTCTCCCTGTTTTGGATGGGGAAAGTCTGGCGTGGCTGTGTGAGGAATGAATGGAGGGAATGTGGAGACTGTGTGGAGACTGAGCCGGCCCTAAGGCAGGTGCACGATCACTTCCACACCGCCGTCGACATTCCTGATACTCAGGGTGCCGCCGTGCAGCTTGACCACTTCCTCGACGAAGTTCAGCCCTAGCCCGGTGCTTTTGCGCCCGCTGTCCGGTCTCGGCAGCGAGTAGAAACGCTCGCTCAGCCTTGGCAACGCATAGTCCGGAATGGCCTCGGCCTGATTGAACAATTTGAATTCGACCTGCTCGTCAATTCGCCGGGCACCGAGGCGCAGCACACCTTTGGCCGGGGTGAAATCCAGCGCATTTTCCAACAGGTTGCCCAGTGCCTGCCGCAGTAAAAACGGCTCTCCACTGAGCATCAGATCCGCTGCAATGCTTTGTTCCACCTGCAACTGACGGCTTTCGATTCGCGCCGCCTGAGCACTCAGCAACTCCCTCACCAAAGTACCCAGCGGCACGTCGACGCGCTCCTCCAGCCCCTGACGCTGCTCGACTTGCGCCAGATTCAGCAAGCGCTCGATCAACTGCTGCATGCGCGCACTTTCGCTGTCGATGTTGCCGACGAAACGCTGTCGCTGGATCGGCGGCATCTCGCCCTGCAACAGTTCCGCCGCGCCACGAATGGCTGCCAGCGGACTCTTCAACTCGTGGGTCAGTGTGTGCACGTAACGTTCGACGTAGGCCTTGCCTTCAAGCTGCGTGCGCATCTGCTCCACCGCCGTGGCCAATTGTTCCAGCTCACCACCGCGATAATGCGGCACTTCAACCCGCCGGCCTGCACTGACGCCTTGAGCGTACGCCGTCAATCTGCGCAGGGCGCGGCTCAACCACCAGGACAACAACGCGCCGAACAGCAAACCGAGGCCGATCAGCCCGGCGCCATACGCCAGCAACCGGCGTTCCGTGCGATCCACATAAGGCTGCAACGAGCTGTTTGGCTTGGCCACTGTGACTACGCCGATGATCTGGCCGTTGTCGCGAATCGGCGCGCCGACGTGCATCACCGAGGACCCGGGATCGTTCGGGTCACTGCGGGTGGAGCGAGCACCGTACTCGCCGCGCAGGGTCAGGTAGACGTCGTTCCAGCGCGAGTAATCCTGCCCCACCGCCACCCCGCTGGAATCCAGCACGACGATGCCCTTGGCGTCGGTGACGTAGATGCGATGGTTGACCTGATTCTTCGGCAAGCCCCAGATTTTCGCCGCCGGCTGGCGCTCACCATAAGCCTTGAGCAGTTGCGGCCAGCGGTTCTGATTGAGAGTGCCGGCCTTGAAATCGTCGCGCAGGATCTCGGCCATCAGGTTGGCGGTATCGACCAGGGTTTCTTCGGTGGACTGGCGAACGCCCGGGCGGATCTCTTGCATGACCGTGTTGAGCACAAAGTAGCCTGTCAGGCCGATGAACAGTGCGTAGACCAGAAAAAACCGGATTCCCAGCGGCATCAGCTTTGTCCCGGACTGTAACTGTAGCCGAGGCCGCGGTGGGTCTGGATCGGTTCGGCGTCAGCCTTCACCCGTCGCAACTTGGCGCGCACGCTCTTGATGTGGCTGTCGATGCTGCGCTCGTAACCGGCGTCGGCGGCCACGCCCAGGGCATCGAGCAACTGTTCGCGACTGAAGACGCGCTCGGGCTGTTCCAGCAGGCATTGCAGCAGGCGGAATTCATGGCGGGTAAGGGTCAGCAGTTGACCGCGATAACTGATTTGCACACGGTCGCTATCGATGCGAAACAGCGTCATCGACGCTTCGCTCACCGTGCGGGGCGCCATGCGCTTGAGAATCGCCCGGACCCGCGCCGCCACTTCCCGAGGACTGAACGGCTTGACCACGTAATCGTCGGCGCCGATTTCCAGGCCCACGACGCGATCGATCTCGCCATCCCGGGCACTGAGGAACATCACCGGCACTTCGCTGAAGCGCCGCAGTTGCTTGCAGGTTTCGAAGCCGCTGATGTCCGGCAGGCCGATATCGAGAATGATCAGATCCGCCGGGGTCTGACGCTGATACTCCAGCGCCGCCGCGCCGAGGCTCAACCATGTGGTGGTGAAGCCCTCGCCTTGCAGGGCGAAAATCAGGGTGTCGGCAATGGCCGCTTCGTCTTCGACAATCAGGATATGAGGCATGGCGTCCGAGCCCGGCAGGGATGTGGGCGAACGGTGCCCCAAGCCTCACACCCCGTCAATCAGCAATCGGGCTTGTCCGCCGTGAACCGCCGTGCCGGGTTCACCGCCGCACCGAACTCGCGCAACGCCTTGGCGCCGATCAGCAACGGGTAGTTGAAGCTGCTGCGGTCCGTCAGGTTGACCTCCACGGTGCGCTTGACGTTGCCCAGGCACAGCTCCAGATCGACCACCGGACGCTTGCTCGGCGCGACAACTTCGCTGTCCTCCTCGTCCTCTTCAGAGCGGGTCTTGATCTTGCTGATGCGCGCGACCTTGTGTTCGTAGACCTGGTTGCCCGCATCCTTGGTGGCCAGGCGGAAACGCACCCAGTCTTCGCCGTCACGCTTGAAGGTTTCGATGTCCTTGGCCGACAGGGATGCGGTCAGGGCGCCGGTGTCCATTTTCGCCTTGAGGACTTGCCCGCCGATTTCCGGCAGGGCGATGTATTCGTAACGCCCGTACAGGGTCGGCTCAGCGGCCATGACCGGCAAAGCGATGAGGGAGAGCACTGCAAGGAGGGATTTCACGTAATGGGCTTCCATAAGAGTGAACTGCCGGATTTTAGACCGTTGTTCGCTTGATCGTTCCCCCAAGGTTACCGACCCGGAGGTGAAACATTCGTCACCCCCGATTTGGCCTGTCGCCCGAAGCTGCTTATCATGGCGCGCCCAACCGCTTCCACGAGTGACTTATGCGCCGCCTGCTCACCGGCTGTTTCGTGACCCTGCTGCTTCTGCTCAACACCCTGGTCCTGATCGGGCCATTGCTGGTGTTTGCCCTGCTCAAGCTGATCCTGCCCGGCCGTTTTCGCGACTACGCGTCCTGGACCGTGATGTGGATCGCCGAAACCTGGTCGGAAATCGACAAGCTGATTTTCCGCGTCTGCATCCCCACTCAATGGGACATCCGTGGCGGTGAAGATCTGCGCCGCGATACCTCGTACCTGGTGATCAGCAACCATCAATCCTGGGTCGACATCCCGGCGCTGATCCAGACGCTGAACCGGCGCACGCCGTTTTTCAAATTCTTCCTCAAGAAAGAGCTGATCTGGGTGCCCTTCCTGGGCCTGGCGTGGTGGGCGCTGGATTATCCGTTCATGAAGCGCTACAGCAAGGCGTTCCTGGCCAGACACCCGGAGCTGGCGGGCAAGGATCTGGAGATCACCAAAAAGGCCTGCGAGCTGTTCAAGCGCCAGCCGGTGACGGTGGTCAACTATCTGGAAGGTACGCGCTTCACCGCAGCGAAAAGCGCTCAACAGCAGTCGCCGTTCACTCACCTGCTCAAGCCCAAGGCTGGCGGTGTGGCATTCGTGCTGGCGGCAATGGGCGAACAGCTGGACGCCGTTCTCGATGTGACGGTGGTTTACCCGCAGCAGAAGATTCCGGGGTTCTGGGACCTGATCAGCGGCAATCTGCCAAGGGTCATCATCGACATCAAGACCCGCGAGCTCGATCCGGCGCTGTGGCAGGGCGATTACGAAAACGATCCGGTGTTTCGCGAGAAGATCCAGAACTGGGTCAACCAGCTCTGGATCGAGAAGGACCGGCGCATCGACGCCTTGCGCGCCGAGCGCTACTGATTCAGCTACCGGTGCCGGCCCCGGCGCCCCAGATGTTGCCCAGGCTGCTCAGCAGCGTACCGCCGACGCCCTGCTGACCGAGGTACTGCAAGAGCACCGGGGTGAACAGGCCGATCATGCCGCTGTCCATGCCCAGGGCGCTGAAGGCGTTGTTCAGGTCGTTGGTGTCCTTGACGTTGCCCAGGGCATTATCCAGCCCTGCAGCTTTGCCGCTGGAGCCGAGCAGGCCGGCCAGCGCACCCAACTCACCGCCGCCCGAGAGCATGTCGATACCCGGCACGCTTTTGGCCAGTTCCGAGTAGTCGGTCGAACTCAACTGGTTCTTCGCCAGGCCCAGCATCGCCCCGGCGCCGCCAATGGCTTGCTGTGGGGTGATGTCCAATTCACTGAGGGTGCTCAGCAAATCGGCTGTCTGCGGCGTCGGTGCGGCGGTCGCGGTCGCGTCATCGCCCTTCATGCCGGCAATGACATTGGCTGCATCACTCAGGTTGAACTGTGCAAAGGCCGGGCTGGCAGCCAGGGTCAGGAGTGATGCCAGTGCAAAACCGCGTGAAATCTTCATTCAGACATCCTCGATGAACACCGCCCGGCAATGGGCGGCGAAAAACTGTGCATTGGACTGACGCCCTCAAGGATTGTTCCCGGCCCTGCGAGCTTGTCACGACTCTGTAGGCGCTGCCGAAGGCTGCGATCTTTTGTTCCTGGCGTGAATCACCAGTTCTGAGTAACAGCCCAAACAAAACGGCGACCCGAAGGTCGCCGTTTTGGTATTACCAGAACGCTTAAGCAGCGCTGAACATCTTGTGCGGATCGATCACAAACTTCTTCGGCACACCTGCATCAAACTCGCCATAACCCTGCGGAGCCTGATCCAGGCTGATCACCTGAACGCCCACCACTTCGGCGATGTTGATACGGTCCCACATGATCGCTTGCATGAGCGCGCGATTGTACTTCATGACCGGGGTCTGGCCGGTGTGGAAGCTGTGGGACTTGGCCCAGCCCAGCCCGAAGCGGATGCTCAGGCTGCCCATTTTCGCGGCAGCGTCGACAGCACCCGGGTCTTCGGTCACGTAGAGGCCCGGAATGCCGATCTTGCCGGCCACACGCACCACGCCCATCAACGAGTTGAGGACGGTGGCCGGGGCTTCGTGTTTCACGCCGTCATGGCCATGGCCACGGGCTTCGAAGCCGACGGCATCGATGGCGCAGTCAACTTCCGGTTCGCCCAGCAGCGCAGCGATCTGTTCGTGCAGCGGCGTGTCCAGGGACAGGTCGGCGATCTCGAAGCCCTGGGCCTTGGCATGAGCCAGGCGAACGGTGTTGACGTCACCGATGATCACCACCGCCGCGCCCAACAGGCGAGCCGAAGCCGCCGCTGCCAGACCGACCGGACCGGCACCAGCGATATACACAGTGCTGCCTGGGCCAACGCCGGCAGTCACGGCACCGTGATAGCCGGTCGGCAGGATGTCGGAGAGGCAGGTCAGGTCGCGGATTTTTTCCATTGCCCGGTCGCGATCCGGCAGTTTCAGCAGGTTGAAGTCGGCGTACGGCACCATGGCGTATTCAGCCTGGCCGCCGGTCCAGTCGCCCATGTCGACATAACCGTAAGCACCGCCAGGACGCGCCGGGTTGACGCTCAAGCACACGCCGGTGTGCATTTCCTTGCAGGAACGGCAGCGCCCGCAAGCCACGTTGAACGGTACAGACACCAGGTCGCCGATTTTCAGGTTCTCGACGTCGCTGCCCTTCTCGACCACTTCGCCGGTGATTTCATGGCCCAACACAAGGCCGGTTTGCGCCGTGGTACGCCCGCGCACCATGTGCTGGTCGGAACCACAGATGTTGGTGGAAACCACTTTGAGAATGACCCCGTGCTCGATCTTGCGACCGCGCGGGTCCTGCATTTTCGGATAGTCAATCTTCTGTACTTCGACCTTGCCAGCGCCGAGATACACCACACCACGATTGCCAGACATGCTTTCACCTCGCTGTTGTTTTTATGGAACCGCGTCGCCCAGGCAGGCAGCGCGTTAAGTGCTCGGGTTATTGCCTGTGTGTCTTGTGTTGCTTGTCAGGGCCCCATCGCGAGCAAGCTCGCTCCCACAGTGGATCGGGGGTGGACACAAGATCTGTGAACAACACAAAACCTGTGGGAGCGAGCTTGCTCGCGATGGGCTGCGAAGCGGCCCCAAAAAATCTAGAGAACGACCGTTCTGTTGGCGTTCAAAAACACTCTTCTTTCGATGTGATATCCAACCGCCCGCGCCAGCGTCAGCCCTTCGATATCCCGCCCCTTGGCGATCAAGTCTTCCGGGTAATGGCTGTGGTCCACTGCCTCGACGCCCTGGGCAATGATCGGGCCTTCATCAAGGTCGTTGTTGATGTAATGCGCCGTGGCGCCCACCAGTTTCACCCCCTTGTTGTAGGCCTGGTGATAGGGCTTGGCACCCTTGAAACCTGGCAGCAGGGAGTGGTGGATGTTGATTGCCTTGCCATCGAGCTTGCGGCACAACTCTGGCGACAGCACTTGCATGTAGCGCGCAAGGATCACCAGCTCGGCACCGGACTCTTCGATCACCTGCCACACCTGACGCTCTTGCGACGGCTTGTCGTTCGGGTCCAGCGGGAAGTGGTAGTACGGAATCTGGTGCCAGTCAGCCAGAGGCTTGAGGTCCGGGTGGTTGGAGACCACTGCGGCCACGTCCATCGACAATTGGCCGATGCGCTGGCGATAAAGCAAATCGTTGAGGCAGTGATCGGCCTTGGAGACCATGATCACCACTTTCGGCCGGTAGTTCGGCTCCGTCAGTTCGAAGATCATGCCGAAGGCTTCACCGCGCTCGGCGAGCCCCGCGCGGAATGATTGCTCGTCGAAGCCGTCGGGTTGACGGAATTCCACACGAATGAAGAAACGGCCCGAGAGCCGGTCATCGAAGGAATGGTGCTCGGTGACGTAGCAGCCCTGCTCGAACAGAAAGCGGGTCACCGCGTCCACGGTGCCGAGGACACTGGGGCAGTCGGCGGTCAGAATCCATGTGTCTGGGGCGCGGCTCATGGTGCGGTGACTCCTGTTTCAACATCGGTGATCACAGAGAATCCTGTGTTGAGCTTGTCTGTGGCGAGGGGGCTTGCCCCCGTTGGGCTGCGCAGCAGCCCCAAGTCCTGAGTGTGCGATCTAACAGGTACACCGCATTCACTGGTTTTACGACTGCTTTGCAGCCGAACGGGGGCAAGCCCCCTCGCCACAAAAAGCAGCTACAGCCATATGTTGTGATCAAGCCTGAACGCTGAGGCCATACTCGGCAGATGCATCCTGCAACCACAGCCACCAGTAATCCGAGAAGCTGCGACGAATCAGCAGTTCCCAAGTGTCTTCGGCGGTGTGACGGATCATCAGTTGCGACTTGGCGAACACCGTGCCGACCGCTTTGCCCACCGGGAAGTTGTTCGGGTGCACGTCATAGCTGGTGGACTTCATCAGCACCTGGCGCACGTTCGGGCCGCTCAGTTCGAGGAGTTGCTGGCCGCCGCTGACGTTGACGATTGCAATGTGCAGATCGCCCAGTGCTTTGCGCAGTTTTTGCTCGGCGGCCAGTTCTTCACCGGTTGGCACGATCAGCAGCCATTCATCCGGCCCCATCCATTGCAGGCTGGTTTCACCTTTGACGATGACGGTCAGTGCACCCGGCAACTCGATGCCCAGGGCCTTGTGCACACCGGCGGCGAACGCGGCATCGTGGCCGTCGCCACGAATGGTCAGGTGGCCGAGGAGTTTTTTCTCACGCACGGTCACGCCGGCGTTCTTGCGACCCTTGCCCACCAGGCTGGCGAGGTCGGCATGATGCAACGACGACTCGGCCTTGGCCCCGGAGGTTGGGCGTTGTTGGTAAACATTGGCTGCGGTCATAAAGCACCTGTTCTGAATTCTGTTGGTTCCGGCCCTTGTGGTGGCTGCTCTATCGCCATCGCGAGCAAGCTCGCTCCCACATTGGACTGATGCCTGGCACAAATTTTTCTGGCGACTTCAATCCTGTGGGAGCGAGCTTGCTCGCGATGCAGACGACGCGGTTTCACGGCGCGCCCACAGGACCCGAGGCCATTTAAACGTTCTGGCGTTCACCCTTCGGATCGAAGAACACCGAAGAAACGATTTCCGCCTCGATCACGCTGCCATCGGCCAGCGGTGCGAACACTCGCTCACCCATCCGCTGCAACCCGCCCTTGACCACGCCCATGGCGAATGAATAGCCCAGGGAGTTGTGCAGGTAGCTGGAAGTCACGTGACCCACCATGGTCATCGGGATGGCTTGCTTGGTGTTGAACACCAGTTGCGCACCTTCCGGCAGCCATTTGGTCGGATCGATCGGCTTCAGGCCAACCAGCTGTTTGCGCTGATCACGCACGCAGTCTTCACGGTTCATGCCACGCCAGCCGATCCACGAGAACGGTTTGGTGCGACCGACACACCAACCCATGTTCAGGTCGTCCGGGGTCATCGAGCTGTCAGTGTCCTGACCGACGATGATGAAGCCCTTCTCGGCCCGCAGCACGTGCATGGTTTCGGTGCCGTACGGAGTCAGGTTGTACTTCTTGCCGGCATCGACGATTTTTTCCAGCACACCCATCGCATAGTCGGCTTGCACGTTGACTTCGTACGACAGTTCACCGGTAAACGAAATCCGGAACACCCGCGCCGGCACACCGCCGACCAGGCCTTCTTTCCAGGTCATGAACGGGAAGGCTTCGCTGCTCAAGTCGATGTCGGTGACTTCGCTGAGCAGCTTGCGGCTGTTCGGACCGGACAGGGTCATGGTTGCCCAGTGGTCGGTCACGGAAGTGAAGTACACCTTCATGTCCGGCCATTCGGTCTGGTGGTACAGCTCCAGCCACTGCAGCACGCGAGCCGCGCCGCCAGTGGTGGTGGTCATGACGAAGTGGTTGTCGGCCAGGCAAGCCGTCACGCCGTCGTCGAAGACCATGCCGTCTTCTTTGCACATCAGGCCGTAACGGGCCTTGCCCACGTCGAGCTTGGTCCAGGCGTTGGTGTAAACGCGGTTGAGGAACTCGCGCGCATCCGGGCCCTGGATATCGATCTTGCCCAGGGTCGAAGCATCCAGCAGGCCGACGCTGTCGCGCACGGCTTTGCATTCGCGCTTGACCGCGGCGTGCAGGTCTTCACCGGATTTCGGGAAGTACCAAGGACGTTTCCACTGGCCGACGTCTTCGAACTCGGCGCCGTTTTTCAGGTGCCATTGATGCAGCGCGGTGTAACGCACCGGCTCGAAGATGTGCCCACAGTGACGACCGGCCACGGCGCCGAAAGTCACCGGCGTGTAGTTCGGACGGAACATGGTGGTGCCCATCTGCGGGATGGTCACGTTCAGCGAACGGGCGGCGATGGCCAGGCCGTTGACGTTGCCGAGCTTGCCCTGGTCCGTACCGAAGCCCAGTGCGGTGTAGCGCTTGACGTGCTCGACCGACTCGAAGCCTTCGCGGGTCGCCAGTTCGATGGCGGCAGCGGTGACGTCGTTTTGCAGGTCGACGAATTGCTTCGGCGCACGTGCGGTGTTCTTTTCATGGGGGACCTGGAACAGCGCCAGGGTCGGCTCTTCGAGACGGCTCAAGGCTTTTGGCAACACACCTTCAATCGTCTGGAACCCGGCTTCGGCAGCGGCGCGGGCGCCACCTTCAAAACCGTCAGCCAAAGAATCGCCAAGGCCGTAGACACCGTTGATGCCACCGACGCATACGCGTTTCTGCGGCGCTTCACCCGGTACGAAACCGAGGATGTCTTCGCGCCAGATCGGCTTGCCACCCAGGTGCGAAGCCAAGTGAACCACCGGGCTGTAACCACCGGAACTGGCTACCACATCGCAATCAAGCCATTCGCCAGGACTGGTCACGGCGTGGGCCTTGACGTCGATGGCGGCCACGCGGGCAGCGGTCACGCGCTTGCTGCCACGGGCCTCGATCACGGCGCTGCCGGTGAGAATGCGGATGCCTTTGGCACGCGCCTCTTCCACCAGCGCACCACGCGGGTTGCTGCGGGCATCGGCGATGGCCACCACTTGCAGGCTGGCGTCGAGCCAATCCAGGGCAACGCGGTAGGCGTGGTCGTTGTTGGTCGACAGCACCAGTTTCTTGCCCGGTGCCACACCGTAACGACGCACGTAGGTCGAGATGGCGCCAGCAAGCATGTTGCCCGGCACGTCGTTGTTGCCGTAGACCAGTGGACGCTCGTGAGCGCCGGTCGCCAGCACCACACGCTTGGCACGGACCCGGTGGATGCGTTGACGCACCTGGCCAATCGGTGCGCGGTCGCCGAGGTGATCGGTCAGGCGCTCGTGAATGGTCAGGAAGTTGTGGTCGTGGTAGCCATTGACGGTGGCGCGCGGCAACAGCAGCACGTCCGGAGTGTTCTTCAGTTCGTCGATGACGCTGGCCACCCACTCCATCGCCGGCTTGCCGTCGAGGCTTTCGCGGGAGTCGAGCAGGCTGCCGCCGAACTCTTCCTGTTCGTCAGCCAGAATCACACGGGCACCGCTGCGCGCAGCCGCCAGTGCAGCCGCCAGGCCGGCAGGGCCAGCGCCGACGATCAGCACGTCACAGTGCTGGTTCATGTAGTCGTAGGTGTCCGGATCGTTCTCGGTCGGCGAGCGACCCAGGCCGGCAGCCTTGCGGATGTACTTCTCGTAAGTCATCCAGAACGATTGCGGGTACATGAAGGTTTTGTAGTAGAAACCCGGCGGCATCAGCTTGCCGCCGACCTTGCCGAGAATCCCCATCATGTCGTTGTTCACGCTCGGCCAGCCGTTGGTGCTGGTGGCGACCAGGCCTTGATACAGCGCCTGTTGCGTGGCGCGCACGTTCGGGATCTGCGTGGCTTCGGTGGCGCCGATCTGCAGCACCGCGTTCGGCTCTTCGGCACCGGCGGCGAAGATGCCGCGCGGACGGGAATACTTGAAGCTGCGACCGATGATGTCGACGCCGTTGGCCAACAGTGCAGCGGCCAGGGAATCGCCTTCGAAGCCTTTGTAGTTCTGGCCGTTGAAGGTGAAGCTCAAGACTTTGTTGCGGTCGATCCGTCCGCCGTTGGACAGGCGATTGATCTGGCTCATACCTTCTCTCCCAGAGCCGTGCTGGCCGCTTTCGGGCTATCGGTCTTGTCGGTGAATTGTGGCTTGGTGCCGATCTTGTAGGTTTCGAGAATCTCGTAGGTCACGGTGTCGCGGGTGACGTTGAAGTACTGACGGCAACCGGCGACGTGATCCCACAGCTCGTGGTGCAGACCGCGTGGGTTATCGCGGAAGAACATGTAGTCGCCCCACTCCTCGTCGGTGCAGCTGTTCGGGTCCAGAGGGCGCGGGATGTGCGCCTGGCCGGATGCATGGAATTCCTCTTCGGAGCGCAGTTCGCCGCAGTGAGGACAGAAGATATGCAACATAGGAAATTTCTCCTGTTAGTGGGCGACGGCAGCAGCGCCGTGTTCGTCAATCAGCGCACCGTTGTGGAAACGGTCGATGGAGAACGGTGCGGCCAACGGGTGCATTTCGCCCTTGGCCAGGCTTGCGGCAAACACGTTGCCCGAGCCAGGTGTGGCCTTGAAGCCACCGGTGCCCCAACCGCAGTTGAAGAACATGTTCGGTACCGGGGTTTTCGAAATGATCGGGCAGGCATCCGGGGTGGTGTCGACGATGCCGCCCCACTGACGGTTCATGCGTACACGCGACAGCACCGGGAACATCTCGACGATCGCCTGGATGGTGTGCTCGATCACCGGGTACGAACCACGCTGGCCGTAGCCGTTGTAGCCGTCGATACCGGCGCCGATCACCAGGTCGCCCTTGTCGGACTGGCTGATGTAGCCGTGCACGGCGTTGGACATGATCACGCTGTCGATAATCGGCTTGATCGGCTCGGACACCAGCGCTTGCAGCGGGTGGGATTCGATCGGCAGGCGGAAACCGGCGAGCTTGGCCATGTGCCCGGAGTTGCCGGCAGTCACCACACCGACACGCTTGGCGCCGATGAAGCCTTTGTTGGTTTCCACGCCGATGCACACGCCGTTTTCCTTGCGGAAACCGATCACTTCGGTCTGCTGGATCAGATCCACGCCAAGGGCGTCAGCGGCCCGGGCAAAGCCCCAGGCCACGGCGTCGTGACGGGCCACGCCACCACGACGCTGGACGGTTGCGCCCATCACCGGATAGCGAGTGTTTTTCGAGCAGTCGAGGTACGGGATCTCGTCAGCCACTTGCTTGGCATCGAGCAGCTCGCCGTCCACGCCATTGAGGCGGTTGGCGCTTACCCGACGCTCGGAATCGCGGATGTCCTGCAGGGTGTGGCACAGGTTGTAGACACCGCGCTGGGAGAACATCACGTTGTAGTTCAGGTCCTGGGACAGGCCTTCCCACAGCTTCATCGCGTGTTCGTACAGGTGGGCCGACTCGTCCCACAGGTAGTTGGAGCGCACGATGGTGGTGTTGCGCGCGGTGTTACCGCCGCCCAGCCAGCCTTTCTCGACCACGGCCACGTTGGTGATGCCGTGCTCCTTGGCCAGGTAGTAAGCCGTGGCCAGGCCATGCCCGCCACCGCCGACGATGACCACGTCGTAGACCTTTTTCGGGGTCGGCGTGCGCCACATGCGCTGCCAGTTTTCATGGTGGCTGAGAGAGTGTTTGAAGAGGCCGAAGCCCGAGTAGCGTTGCATAGTCATTTACTCCAAAACCGCACTCAGCGATAAACCGGGAAGTCCGCGCACAAGGCTGCCACTTGCTCGGCGACATTGGCTTCGACATCGGCATCGCCGAGGTTGTCGAGGATGTCGCAGATCCAGCCGGCCAGCGTGACGCACTGGGCCACCTTGAAGCCGCGCGTAGTCACCGCCGGGGTGCCGATACGCAGGCCGGAGGTCACGAACGGCGACTGTGGATCGTTCGGCACAGCATTCTTGTTCACAGTGATATGGGCGCGACCGAGGGCGGCATCCGCGTCCTTGCCGGTCAGGCCCTGACGGATCAGGCTGACCAGGAACAGGTGGTTGTCGGTACCGCCGGACACTACATCGTAGCCGCGTTTGATAAACACGCCGGCCATGGCCTGGGCGTTGTCGATCACTTGTTGCTGGTAAGCCTTGAAGCCAGGCTCCAGCGCTTCCTTGAAGCACACCGCCTTACCGGCGATCACGTGCATCAGCGGGCCGCCCTGGGCACCCGGGAAAACTGCCGCGTTGAGCTTCTTCTCGATTTCTTCGTTGGACTTGGCCAGGATCAGGCCGCCACGCGGACCGCGCAGGGTCTTGTGGGTGGTGGTGGTGACCACGTCGGCATAAGGCAGCGGATTCGGGTACAGACCGGCAGCAACCAGACCGGCAACGTGGGCCATGTCGACGAACAGCAGCGCACCGACCTTGTCAGCGATCTGGCGGAAGCGCGGGAAGTCGAGGGTCTTGGAGTAGGCCGAGAAACCGGCAACGATCATCTTCGGCTTGCACTCGACGGCCAGGCGCTCGACTTCGTCGTAGTCGATCAGACCGGTCTTGGTGTCGATGCCGTACTGCACGGCGTTGTACAGCTTGCCCGAGGACGACACTTTGGCGCCGTGGGTCAGGTGACCGCCGTGGGCCAGGCTCATGCCGAGAATGGTGTCGCCGGCTTGCAGCAGGGCCAGGTACACGGCGCTGTTGGCCGAGGAACCGGAGTGCGGCTGGACGTTGGCGTAATCGGCGCCGAACAGTTGCTTGGCGCGCTCGATGGCCAGGGCCTCGACCTTGTCTACGTGCTCGCAGCCACCGTAGTAGCGCTTGCCCGGGTAACCTTCGGCGTATTTGTTGGTCAGGCCGCTGCCCTGGGCCTGCATCACGCGCTTGCTGGTGTAGTTCTCCGACGCGATCAGCTCGATGTGATCTTCCTGACGTTGCTCCTCGGCATTCATCGCCGCCAGCAGTGCATCGTCGTAACCCTGGATCTGGTCTTGCTTGCTGAACATCGCGTCTCTCCCAGCGGCGGCGGTGCGCCATTCGTCTCGGTGAGGCACTGGCTTTTCGGCAGTGCCCTTTGGTAGCGATGGTATGACTGGCTTGGAGTCGTCAAATGCCTACGGGCGCCACGCAAAGGTGCGTTTACGACATGGCGGGAAATGGTTGGGCTGAGGATATCTGTGTGGCGAGGGGGCTTGCCCCCGTTCGACTGCGAAGCAGTCGCAAATCCAGCAGGCGTGATGTATCTGAAAAAACGCGGTTTCAGCATTCGGGGCCGCTACGCAGCCCAACGGGGGCAAGCCCCCTCGCCACAAAGGCAGAGTCAGGCAATGAGTTGGCGCAAGGCTAGTAACAACAGGAAATGCACGGGATACAGCGCATAGGCCCAGCGACGCATCGGTGGTGGATTTACGCCCTTGGCATGTCGCAACAAGAACAGCCCTAGCCATGGCGCAATCAGACAAGCGGCGATTGCCGGAATGGCCGCGTGGTTGCCCAGTCGTGCGGCGTGATACAGCACCTGCCATTGATTGGCCGCCAGACAGGCCAGCCCCGCCAACAACCCGAAATACCAGGGTCGGCGCAGTACCAGCAGCAAGACAAACGGCAACAGGACGCCAAAAAAACCGAACATCAGTCGCTGGGAGAAAAACGCCGCCAGCAGGACAGCGCCAACTGCAAGCAGTCGCGATGCAAGCACCGGCTGCTGCCAGCCACGAACCACCAGCAAGCCCAGGGCAAGGGTGGGCAGCACGTTCAAGGTGTCGGGATGGGGAATGAACATCCGGTAGGGAACTTCACTCACCGCGCTAAACAGCAACAACCAACCCAGATAGCGCCACTGGCCACCGGTCGTCGTAGTCCGCTCGCGCGCCAGATTGGCCGCCATCGCCAGGCAGAACCACGGAAACGCCAGGCGCCCCGGCACATACAGCCAATCGGCGGAATAGCCGACATATCTCAGGTGATCGAGCAGCATGCTCAAAAGCGCCAGCCACTTGAGCAGATCCAGTGCCCCATCTCGCTGCTTTAAGTGCATGGCCTTGTGCATCGTCATGTGCATAATTGCCCTTCGACTGTGTATGTTCCAAACAGCGACATACTGTGCGCTGCACCTGACGATCTTGGGTACAGTGCGCACCCTCATTGACCACGGGACGCTTCACCATAGGCATCTCGACCACGGAAGCAGGCCATGACCGACAAGAGCCAACAATTCGCCAGCGACAACTATTCCGGTATCTGCCCTGAAGCCTGGGCGGCCATGGAACAGGCCAACCACGGCCACCAGCGCGCCTACGGCGACGACGAATGGACCGCCCGCGCCTCCGACGATTTCCGCAAACTGTTTGAAACCGACTGTGAAGTGTTTTTCGCCTTCAACGGCACCGCCGCCAACTCGCTGGCGCTGTCCTCGCTGTGCCAGAGTTACCATAGCGTGATCTGCTCGGAAACCGCTCACGTCGAAACCGACGAATGCGGCGCCCCGGAGTTTTTCTCCAACGGCTCCAAACTGCTGATCGCCCGCACTGAAAACGGCAAGCTGACCCCGGAATCGATCCGCGAGGTCGCGCTCAAGCGCCAGGATATCCACTACCCGAAACCTCGCGTGGTGACCCTGACCCAGGCCACCGAAGTCGGCAGCGTCTACACCCCGGACGAAATCCGCGCCATCAGCGCCACCTGCAAGGAACTGGGCCTGAACCTGCACATGGACGGCGCACGCTTCTCCAACGCTTGCGCATTCCTCGGCTGCTCCCCGGCCGATCTGACCTGGAAGGCCGGCGTCGACGTGCTGTGCTTCGGCGGCACCAAGAACGGCATGGCAGTGGGCGAAGCGATTCTGTTCTTCAACCACAAACTGGCCGAAGACTTCGATTACCGCTGCAAACAGGCCGGGCAGCTTGCTTCAAAGATGCGCTTCCTGTCGGCACCCTGGGTCGGCATCCTGGAAAACGACGCCTGGCTCAAATACGCCAACCACGCCAATCACTGTGCACAACTGCTGGCCGAACTGGTCAGCGACATTCCTGGCGTGGAACTGATGTTCCCGGTACAGGCCAACGGCGTGTTCCTGCAACTATCGGAGCCGGCCATCGCCGCCTTGGCCGCCAGGGGCTGGCGCTTCTACACCTTCATTGGCAACGGCGGCGCACGTTTCATGTGCTCGTGGGATACCGAGGAAGAGCGCGTACGTGAATTGGCAAAAGACATTCGTGAAGTGATGAGCGCCTGAGTCTGGCACCAGCAGCGGCAGGCGCATCCGGATTGCGTCGTGCCGCTCATCAGAACTGATATTTCTGACAGTTCAACTGCTCTGCAACGCTGGCGTATCGTCGGAACACCTGAAAAGGTTACGCAGTCTTTCAGGAACAAGGCCCGTCGAACATTCGGCGCAAACGCTGTTCCAGTAGAGAGCGATCAAAATGAACGATCTATCACAAGATGAGCGTCTGAGAAGTATTTTCTCAGAAATTGAAAAGCGTGAATTTGCAATTTCTGCGAACACCGGCGACACAGTTAAACTTTCCGACAATTCAGAATACTTTGTTAAAAGAAAGGATTTCGAGGAAACAGTATTAGGTTACAAGGCTCGGGTCGTCTTAGAACGTAAGTAAATTATTGCTCCAATGCTCCGCGTCTAAATTCTCTAGACGCGGAGCCCATCAGATGTCTTCCGACATACCCCCGCCGTTTACCTTACCCACTGCAGGCCCCGACAAGGCCCCTGCCAAAGGGTGAAAGTCACCTTTGTCCGCTCGCGCCATCAGGCTTCGTCGAGATTCTCTGTCGAACTCGTCCGCTCACATAACAACAATCAGGAGCGTACGCATGAGCGCGTACGTGAATTGGCGAAAGACATTCATGAAGTGATGAGTGCCTGAATCCGGCACCAGCAGCGGCAGGCACATTCTGATTGCGTCGCACCGCTCATCGGCTCTGGTATTTCTTACAGTTCCAGATCTGGATATCGCTGGCGTAGGGTTTGCCGACTTGAAAAGGAATCTACGCAGTCTTTCGGGAACCATGGCCTGTCGAAGATACGACGGAAAAACCGAGTTCCAAAAGAGAGCAATCCAAATGAACGATCAAACCTTGGACCAACCGCTGGAAAACGGCTCCATCACATCCGACTTTAATATCACTCCGCACGAGTATTATCTAAGTGTGAATGTCGGCAACACCTTTAAAATGCAAGGCATTCGTTACAAGATCACAAACAAGGAATACGAGGAGAATGCGGAAAGCATGCGCAGAGTAAAGCTGGAATTCATGCGCGCTTAACTGATGACTCCAACAGCCCGCATCATCGATTGATGGCGGTTTGAATCACAACCTTATCCATTGTGGCGAGGTGCTTGCCGCCTCGCCACAAAGGCCTCCACTTGCCACAGTCGCTGTGGATTGAAACCTCCAGAAACCCTCCCTCAAACCGACGCCTGCAAGACTTCGTCTACATTGTCTGTCGAGCCAATCCGCTCACATAACAATAATCAGGAGCGTCAGCATGTCATTGCAAGGCAAAACCCTGTTCATCACCGGCGCCAGCCGCGGCATCGGCCGTGAGATTGCGCTGCGGGCCGCACGCGATGGGGCCAACATTGTGATTGCCGCCAAAAGTGCCGAACCCCACCCCAAGCTGCCGGGCACGATTTTCAGCGTGGCCCGGGAAGTGGAAGCCGCAGGCGGCAAGGCGCTGGCCTTGCAGGTGGATGTACGTGAAGAAGATGCTGTACGCGAGGCACTGGCCCGGGCCAACGAACATTTCGGCGGTATCGACGCATTGATCAATAACGCCGGGGCCATCAAGCTGACCGGGGTTCAGCACATTGAACTCAAGCGCTTTGACCTGATGCACCAGATCAACACCCGTGCCGTATTGCTGTGCAGCCAGGCTGCGTTGCCGTACCTGAAGAAGTCCGGTGGCCACATCCTCAATCTGTCTCCGCCGCTGAACCTGGCCACCAAATGGTTCGCCCAGTACAGCCCGTACACCGTCACCAAGTACGGCATGAGCATGCTGACCCTGGGCATGAGTGAGGAGTTCAGGAATTACGGCATCAGCGTCAACTCGCTGTGGCCACAGACGATGATTGCCACTGCGGCCATCGAGTTTCAGTTGGGGTCGAAAGAATCATTCAAGCATGCGCGAACGCCTGCGATCATGGCGGATGCGGCGCATGTGATTTTGAGCTGCACAAACCGCAGCCTGACCGGGCGGTTGTTGATCGATGAGGAAATCTTGCGGGAGAACGGCGCGACCGAGTTCGAGCACTATCGGTTCGCGCCCGATAGCACCGAAAAGCTGATGACAGATCTGTTTATTGACTAAAACCCTCCCCTGTAGGAGCGAGCCTGCTCGCGATGAACCTGAGAACGCCGCGGGGTGCCAGGTTGCCAGCGTCATCGTTGACGCCCATCGCGAGCAAGCTCGCTCCTACAAGGGTATTGCGTAACGCTTAGAATTCGATGCGCACGTCGCCCTTCGGCACGCTGCAGCACGACAGGATGAACCCTTCGGCTTCGTCTTCCTCGGTGATGCCGCCGTTGTGCTCCATCTCCACTTCGCCACCCAGCTTCAACACCTTGCAGGTGCCGCAGATGCCCATGCCGCACGCTTTCGGAATCATCAGGCCGACCTTGGCCGCCGCCGCATGCACGGTCTCGCCCGGAGCCACGCGGATGCTCTTGCCGGAGGCGGTAAACTCCACTTGATGCAGGTCCGCGGCGTCGACTTCCGGTGCCTCGGCCGCTTGTTCCGCATGTTCTACCGCATCGGCGCGCGCCTCTGGCGGAGTCGCACCGAAGGATTCTTCGTGGTAACGCGACATGTCGAAACCTGCGCCTTCGAGCAAGCGCTTGACCGCATTCATATAGGGTGTCGGGCCGCAGCAGAATACTTCGCGTTCAAGGAAGTCAGGCGCCATCAATTCAAGCATTCTGTGGTTCAGGTATCCGCGATAACCGGCCCAGGGCTCACCCATGCCGTGCTTCTCGCAGATCAGGTGCAGGCTGAAGTTTTCGATCCGCGACGCCATGTGCTCCAGCTCGCGGTGGTAAATGATGTCTTTGGGCGAACGGGCGCTGTGGATAAACACCATGTCGACATTGCCGTTGGTGTCGTAGAACCAGCGCGCCATGGACATGACCGGCGTGATACCAACGCCGCCGCTGAGGTAGAGTACCTTCGGCGCGGTGAAGTCCATGGCATTGAACAGCCCGACCGGGCCGTGCACCGCCAGCTCCTGGCCTTCGTGCAGGGTGTCGTGCAGCCAGTTCGAGACCTTGCCGCCCGGCACACGCTTGATGGTCACCGAAAAGCTGTACGGCACCGACGGAGAGCTGGAAATGGTGTACGAACGCATGATCGGCTGGCCTTCGATTTCCAGCTCCAGGGTGACGAATTGCCCCGGCTTGAAGAAGAACAGGATCGGCTGGTCGGCCATGAAGCAAAAGGTGCGCACATCCCAGGTTTCCTGGATGACTTTGACGCAACGGACAATGTGTCGACCATTGGCCCAGGTCTGGGTGGTTACCGGATTCAGGAAGCTGTTGGACATGCTGATCTCCACGGCCGACTGTCGGCCTTCATGTTGGCGATTCTGCGTATAGCGCGGATCACCCATTTACCTATCTGCGACATTGACATGCTTATCGCGACCAGCCCCCAACGACCGGGGCTTGCGCGTCGGGAACAGATTGCACCATGTCGCCCATGGATAAGGTTCTGGCCAGCGCCGGCCCCACACTCGCCCCATACCAAGACACAACCATTACACCTTGCGTAGCAACCCTGATTAGCCACTTTCGCCGGCCACACAGAATGGCCTTGAGGATTAAACGATGGACGTCACTACTACCCTGAGCCTGGGCGATCCGCTGGAACCCGCACGCAAGGCCACCGCGCAAATGCTGCAGGAGCGCGAGCGCACGTTCTCGCTGCCGCAGCCGTTTTACTCCGACGAGCGCCTGTTTGATATCGACATGCAGGAAATCTTTCAGAAAGAGTGGCTGATCGCCGGCATGACCTGCGAGATCCCTACCAAGGGCAACTACCTGACCCTGCAGGTCGGCAAGAACCCGATCATCGTCATCCGTGGCGCCGAAGGCGTGGTGCACGCGTTCCACAACGTCTGCCGCCACCGTGGCTCGCGCCTGTGCACCAGCGACAAGGGCAAGGTCGCCAAGCTGGTTTGCCACTACCACCAGTGGACCTACGAACTCGACGGTCGCCTGCTGTTCGCCGGCACCGAGATGGGCGCCGACTTCGACATGAATCAGTACGGCCTCAAACCGGTGAACGTGAAGACTGCTGGCGGCTACATCTTCATCAGCCTGGCGGAGAACCCGCCAGCCATCGATGACTTCCTGTCGACGCTCAACCACTACATGGAACCGTACGACATGGAAAACACCAAGGTGGCGGTGCAAACCACCTTGATGGAAAAGGCCAACTGGAAGCTTGTGCTAGAGAACAACCGCGAGTGCTACCACTGCAACGCATCGCACCCGGAACTGCTGAAAACCCTGCTGGAATGGGACGACGTCACCGACCCGCGCGCCGACCAGGCGTTCAAGGACCACGTCGCTGCCTCCGCCGCCGCCTGGGAAGCCGAGAAGATCCCGTACGCCCACGCCAGCTTCGGCCTGCGTAACCGCATCGTGCGCATGCCGCTGCTCAAGGGCACCGTGTCGATGACCATGGACGGCAAACAGGGCTGTGCCAAGCTGATGGGCCGCATCAAGAACCCGGACCTGGGCTCGATGCGCATCCTGCACCTGCCGCACTCCTGGAACCACTGCATGGGCGACCACATCATCGTGTTCACCGTGTGGCCGATCAGCGCCCAGGAAACCATGGTCACCACCAAGTGGATCGTGCACAAGGATGCCGTCGAAGGCGTGGACTACGACGTGGAGCGCATGCGCCAGGTCTGGGACGCCACCAACGACCAGGACCGTCGCCTGGCCGAAGAGAACCAGCGCGGCATCAACTCCACCGCATACCAGCCTGGCCCGTACTCCAAGACCTATGAGTTCGGCGTGGTGAACTTCGTGGACTGGTACAGCGAGCGTCTGCTGAGCAACTTGGGGGCCGAGCCTGCGCCGTACCTCAAGGGCGTTCCGGTCCAAGGCTGAATCCACTCCCTGTAGGAGCGAGCTTGCTCGCGATGAGCCTGAGAACGCCGCCGGGTGTCAGGTTGCCAACGTTATCGTTGACGTCCATCGCGAGCAGGCTCGCTCCTACAGGGGGCTTGCCCGCCATTCATAGAACTGTACGAAATATGACCTATCTCGTTCAGACCTATGCCCGCCGCACCTCCCAGCCTTCCGCAAACAAGTTATCCACATTTCCACCCACAGCTATTGGGGACAACTGTGGAAATGCTGGAAACTTTCTTCACGAAAACCAAAGAAAAACCGTGACTTATCCAGAAGCCTGCTTCCACGAGTGAACTGGTCGTTTTTTGATCTAAAGCCTGAAAGCCACGCCCTGCATGGCTCTCAGAGGATGGCGAACACCTTATCCACAGAAGCGCCAACAGACTTTGGGGTTAACTTGGAAGGCTCTGTGGAAAACCGCTGAAACCTTGATAAATCCAGCGTTTGCGTGAAAGCCGACAATGCAAAACCGCCTTTTGATCATTTTATGATCAGATGCCTGCACACCTCTATTTACAAGGCCTGCAGCCGAGAGCAAACATCTTATCCACAGAAGCGCCAACAGAGATTGGGGGCAAGTCTGCGTTAACAGCAGCACTTATCCCCTTGAAAAAGCTTGGAAAAAACACACGCGAGGCTGGTTGTTTTTTGAACGACGCCTTGCAGGGCTTGATTTACATGGGCCGTAGCGAGGGGCGAACATGTTATCCACAGAACCACCAACAGGGATTGTGGGTAAACACCAACGTGTTCAGACTTTATTGAAGCATGAGCGACCTGAGTCCAGGTCCAGGTTCAATTCAAAGTCTTTGAAGGCACGCCAACCGAGCAATATCGACGGCACGTATTGCCCGCCCAGCAGCGACGGCGGGATGGTGAAGCCCGGGTAGTATTTGTAGCTGACCGCCATGATGTTGCCTTGCATGACCAATATGCCGTCAAAGCGCTGAAAGTGCTTGTTGTCGCCGGTGTAACCGTTCGAGCTTCCTGGCGTCAGTGCCTGCACGGCATTGGCCTGTCTGCCAGGTAACGCGGCCGTCAGGTAGTCGACATTTCCCGTATCGATGATGGCCAGCGTTGTGCGGCGATCCAGCTGAGCGGCAACCACCAGCCGCTGGTTGAGATCCACGCGGTTAAAGGCAATGAACGCATCACAGCGCCTGGCAGGCGCAGGATTGAGTTCCAGGGCGTTTCTGGTGATCTTCAAGCGCCCCAGTTTGCTGATCAGGTCCAGCCCCAGCAAATTCTCCCGGTCGCTGACAAACACCAGGACATTCCTGAACTCTCGGGTGCCGACTTTGAGTGACCTGAGAATGCCCAGCCTCGCAGCCAGGTCTTTTTCGCCATAAAACGTGCTGTAGCGATACTGAGCATCGGGTAACAACCTGATGCCCATCTGTTTCGCAGTGTCGATGTTGACCCGGGTTTGCGGTGCCCCCGTGTCCAGTACAAAACGCGCCGAGACACCGTTGGCCGCGCCGACATCGATAAATGGCAGCACTTCTTGCGCGATGTAAAAGTCGTTGGCATACGGATGCAGCGGCAGCACCTCATGCCGCACCGAATCGCTGACCGAGAAATTGCCAGTCGTCGCCAGGATAGCCAGTGATTTGTCGCCGAACATGGAGAACAGCGGTTTCAGCTCAGCGCTCGCCTCTATCGCCCGGGCATGCCTGCCCTTGATCGCCAGATAGTATTCGGGGAGTTGGTTGGCGACCTTGGCTTCGAGCATTCTGGCCAGGACCGACACCGAACAGTCGAGGTGCTTATCGGCATCCAGCTCCTTGTCGCACTGCTGCCGCAACTGTGCCAGGGACGCGTTACGCCCCTGCTCGGTCTCGACCCACTGATAAAAGTCCTGATCGGCCGCGGGGGCTTTTATCCGGACGGCAGACATCAAGCCTGTGGATACCCACATGGTCGTAGCGAAGAGCGCCAAAAGAGCGAAAGTCTTCATATTCAAGCCAGTCATAAAACCGGGTTTTATGAGTCAGCGCTGAATGTCTGAAAACTCCCGAAAGCGTGCCGCACCCTTGATCAGCGCATAGAAAACTGTAGCTCACCGCCCTTGTCAGCGTGGAGCCAGATAAATGATGCGTGGCGCTGTGGATAACTGTCGCGACTCGAACAACCCCGGAACCGGCTCAGGGTCTGTGCATAAGATAGGCGTCACCTGTGACGCGGATCATGGGATGAGGGGTGATCTGGCAGGTCTTGACGATCCCGAAGCCGTGTCGCTCGTAAAAACGCCAGGCGCCAGTGTTGGCGGCATAGTCGATCAGGCTCAGGCCGTTGAGCCCGAGCCGGTCGGCACGTTCCTGGGCATGGGCAAGAAACTGCTTGCCCAGCCCCCGGTTACGCCAGCCTTCATGCAGGGCCAGGCTGGAGATATACAGGGTATCGGACACTTCCATGTCGGCATAAGGCGCCAGCACCGGGTCGGTCGTCGGCACCGCCAGTGGATCGTGGCGCATCGCGTAACTGTGCATCATGCCAATGACCTGGCCATCGGCCTCGGCAATCAGGCAGTTCTGGTAGGAGAAATCGACGTCGTCCCGGGCATAGCGAATGGCACCGACGTCCAACAGATCCTGACCGGGCTCTGCGATCTGACTCCAGATGTAATCTGAAGCGCCCTCGGACGAAATCTGGAACAACCGCGCAATCTCACGCGCATCGGCGCGCACTGCCGAACGAAATTCAACGGCCATTGTTCCCCCATAAATGTCGGTGAGATGAAGCTTTTCTGTGGGAGCGGGCTTGCTCGCGAAAGCGGCGGGCCAGGCGATATTCATGTCGACTGACACGCCCCCTTCGCGAGCAAGCCCGCTCCCACATTTGATCCGGGGTGACTATTTGTCAGCGGACCACACCCTCTTCAATCAGCAACTTGAGGATCGCTTCAGCCCCCGCTTGTGCCGTCACGCCCTTGAGCACCTGCCCGCCCCCACCACTGGCCTTGGCCGTCGCGGCTTTCATGCGGTCGGCGCCGCTCTTGGCCTTGATCACTTTCAACCGCTTGGGCCGTGGCTTGGCCGGTTGCAGACTGGCGACCGCGAGCAGTTCATCATCGATGACTTCAACGTCCTGCGCTTGCAGCACGCCGCGCCGGGCCGGACCATACGCGCTCTGGCGAGGCTTGGGCGCGGCGTTGTCCACCGTTGCCAGAAACGGCAGGCGCACCTTCAGACGACGACGTTGACCGCGCGGCAAGGCTTGCAGCACCAGCGCCGAACCGCCATCGATGGACTCGACCTGCGCCAGCCCCACCACCAGCGGCCAGCCCAGGCTTTCAGCCAGCAGGAAGGGCAACATGCCCGAGCCTTCACCGGTTTCCGCCTGGCTGCCGGTCAATACCACCTGAGCACCGGCATCGCGCAGATACTCGGTCAGTGCCGGCAGCGCATCGGCACCCTCGGGTTGCTCAAGCACATGCAGCTGTTCGAGGCCCATGCCCAGGTACGCGCGCAGCGCAGGCTCGGCGATGTCGCCGGCATGCAGCACCTGCAAGTTATCCCCAGCCAGTTGCAGGCCCAGTTCCACCGCCCGCGCATCCTGTTCCGCGCGACGCGGCCGACCGGACGTCGGGTGGGCGCCGATGGACACCAGGCTGATGATTTTCGTGCTCATAACCCTTTCCTTCCCTTAAGCCGCATCGCGCTTGGCGTCGTTGCGGTAAGCCTCTACCGCTTCGATCAAGGCTTGAAGAATCTCCGCACTCTCGCCGATCACCGAGAGGTCGGCACGCTTGATCATGTCGCAGCCAGGGTCGAGGTTGATCGCCACCACCTTGTCGCAGGCACCGATGCCCTGCAGGTGCTGGATCGCCCCGGAAATCCCCACGGCCACATAGACCCGTGCAGTCACCCAGGTACCGGATGCCCCGACCTGACGATCGCGGGCCATGAAGCCGTCGTCCACCGCCACCCGCGATGCGCCTTCGGTCGCGCCGAGGGCTTCGGCGGTCCTGTGGAAAAGTCCCCAGTCCTTGACCCCGTTACCGCCGGAGAAAATGAACTCGGCCTCGGCCATCGGAATCGCCGCCGGATCCACCGCCACCGCGCCCAGATCTTCGATCCGCGACAGGCTGCGCGCCACGGTTGTGGATAACTCCACCGGTAATGCTTCATGACGGGTTTCGCTGACCGGTTCGGCGCACTCGGCAGCCGCCAGAATCAAGCGCGCCAAAGGACGGGCAAGGTCTTGCAGACCGGCACCGGCGCGGCCGATGCACTCCTGATCCTTGACCTGCCAGACCCGCGTCGCCGGGCGTTCGCCCCGGGCGGCGGCAAAGCGCCGACCCAGTTCCCCTCCACCGGTGCGACTGTCCGGCAACAACCAGTGACGTGGGTTGAACTGGTTATCCACAGCCCGCAGGCCCTGGACCCGTTGTTCCGGTGCATAACCGTTGAATTCTTCACCTTCCAGCACCAGCAGACGATCGACGCCCGCCGTGGCAAAAGCGCTTTCCTTATGCTCGCCGAACACCACGGCCAGCACCGCGCCGTCCTTGCCGGCCAGTTGATGGGCCAGGCCCAGCAGGTCGCGGTCGTGACTGCTCAAGCGGCCACCGACCATATCCGGCACCACGCTGATGTAAAACGCCGGCGCGGCCACCTGGTGCAATGGCAATTGCACTTCGACAGCGGCTGTACGTTTATTCGTCCCGCCCTGCTGGGCGCCGCTGCGGTCGATGCGCTTGATGCCGTTGGGGCCGATAAAGCCAATGCCATGGGGATTCTTGCGGATGACACCGTTAGGCCCCATCCAGCTGTGTTGCACCGGTTGCATGGCCGCGTGCAGTGGATGCAGACGGTTGCGGGCAATCCATTCGGCCCGAGGGTCGCGGCGAATAATGTCGCTCATCAGTGGGCCTCCGCAGGTTCACGCTTGACGGGTGTCTTGGCGGGCGCGGCGTCTTCGAGCAACGCATCGGCCACCAGTTCGGCGATGTCCTTGATCAGCGGCCGGGGTTCGACCACGCCTTCAAGCATCGCGGTGCACTGCGGACAACCCACGGCCACCAGTTCGGCGCCGGTTTCGCGGATGTCTTCCATGCGCATGTCAGGAATGCGTTGCTTGCCCGGAATGTCGGTGATCGGCGCACCGCCGCCACCGCCGCAGCAGCGGGAGCGGAAACCGGAACGTTGCATCTCTTTCACTTCGATCCCGAGCGCGCGCAGTACCTCACGCGGCGCCTCGTATTCGCCGTTGTAGCGGCCGAGGTAGCACGGGTCGTGGTAAGTCACGCTGTCGCCTTTGTGCTGACCGAGGTTCAGCGCGCCGGCCTGGATGATTTCCGCCATGTAGGTGCTGTGGTGCTGCACCAGGTAGTTGCCATCGAAGGCGCCGTACTCGTTTTTCAGCACGTGGAAACTGTGCGGATCGCAGGTGACGATGCGGTTGAAGCTGTACTTGGCCAGGGTCTGGATGTTGCGTTTGGCCAACAGCTGGAAGGTCGCTTCGTCGCCCAGGCGCCGGGCCACGTCACCGCTGTCGCGTTCTTCCAGGCCGAGCACGGCGAAGTCGATTTTCGCCGCCTTGAGCACTTTGACGAAGGCGCGCAGGGTGCGCTGGTTGCGCATGTCGAAGGCGCCGTCGCCAACCCAGAACAGCACGTCGGTGGATTTCTTTTCGCTGAGCAGGTTGAGGTTCAAGTCTGCCGCCCAGTTCATCCGCCCGCCCGGCGCAAAGCCGCCCGGGTTGTCGGTGGCGATCAGGTTTTCCAGGACTTCGGCGCCCTTGTTCGGAGTCGCGCCCTTTTCCAGGGTCAGGTGACGGCGCATGTCGACGATGGCATCGACGTGCTCGATCATCATCGGGCACTCTTCGACGCAGGCGCGGCAGGTGGTGCAGGACCACAGGGTCTCGGCGTCCACCAGACCGTTGACGATCGGTTGATGCGGATTGCCAGCGTGCTCGCCAACCGCTTTGCCGGGATATGGGCTGCCAGCGAATTTGGCATCGGTGCCACCGGCCAGGCCGACGACCATGTCCTGAATCAGTTTTTTCGGGTTCAGTGGCTGGCCAGCGGCGAAGGCCGGGCACGCCGCTTCGCATTTACCGCACTGCACGCAGGCGTCGAAACCGAGCAATTGGTTCCAGGTGAAATCCTTGGGTTTTTCCACGCCCAGTGGCGCACTCAGGTCGCTAAGATCCAGCGGCTTCAAACCGGTGGAACGGCCGCCGCCAAAACGTTCGGCGCGACGGTGCCAGGCCAGGTGCAGGGCGCCGGCAAAGGCGTGCTTCATCGGCCCGCCCCAGGTCATGCCGAAGAACAGCTCCGACACACCCCACAACACGCCAACCCCGAGAATCGCTGCCAACAGCCAGCCGCCGAAGTTTTCCGGGAGGATGCCCGCCACCGGCAGGGTCAACAGGAAGAACGAGGCCGAGAATGCCAGCAGGCTTTTCGGCAGGCGCATCCACGGGCCTTTCGACAGACGCGACGGCGGGTTGCGCCGACGCAGGTAAACGAAGATCGCGCCAACGAACATCACCGCCGACATCAGCAGCAGCGCATAGCCGAGGAAGCGATTATGCAGGCCGAAACCATGCACCAGAATCGCCAGCACGATGGACGCCACCGCACCGCCGGCTGTGGCGACGTGGGTGTTGGCAATGTATTTGTCCCGCGCCACCACATGGTGCAAGTCGACCATGTAGCGCTTGGGCATGGCGAACAGGCCGCCGATCAGGTCGACTTTCGAAGCCCGGCCCCGGCGCCACATGGCCACCCGCCGCAACGCGCCCAGGACACCAAGGCCCAGGGCTGCGAACAACAGGATTGGAAGAAGGGTGTTCAACATGGTGGAGCTCCCAAAGACCTCGGGCTTAACTACCTGGATGCCTTGCTCGATCCTCTGTAGGAGCGAGCTTGCTCGCGATGGGCGTTAACGATGACGCGTGCGGTCTGGAGAAACGCGGCGCCTTCAAATCCATCGCGAGCGAGCTCGCTCCTACAGGGGTTGTTCACAAGCTCTTAGAAATCCTTGCACAACCGCAGCGCGTCATAGATCGCCGCGTGCACGTTACGCTGGGCCACGCAGTCGCCGATGCGGAACAGCAGGTAGCCGTCGCCGCTCTGTTCCAGGCAAGGTTGCGGCTTGATCGCGAACAAGGCTTCGACGTCGATCTGGCCTTTGTTGCGCGAGCCTTCCTTCAGCGCGTAGTAGATTTCTTCGTCCGGACGCACGCCGTTTTCCACGACCACCTGGTCAACCACCCGTTCCTCTTTGGCACCGGTGTATTCGTTTTCCAGTACCGCCACCAGCTTGTCGCCTTCGCGGTAGACCTTCTCCAGCATCATGTCGCCGGTCATGATCACTTCTTTCGGGTACATGCTGCGGTAGTAAGTCGGGAACGATGTACCCCCGATGGCCACGCCTGGCTTGATGTCGTCGGTGACGATCTCGACCTGGCTGCCCTTGTCGGCGATGAAGTCAGCGGTGGACATGCCGGTAAATTCGCAAATGGTGTCGTAGACCAGCACGTTCTTGCCCGGTGCAACCTTGCCGTCGAGGATGTCCCAGCTGCTGACCACCAGGCCTTCAGCCGCGCCCCAGTGTTCGTTCTGCTCGATGAACGGATGACCGCCGACGGCCAGCACCACCACGTCCGGACGCAGGTCCATGATGGTTGGCGCGTCAGCCGCGGTACCCAGGCGCAGGTCGACTTTCAACCGTGCCAGTTCCAGTTGATACCAGCGGGTGATACCGGCGATCTGGTCCCGTTGCGGGGCTTTCGATGCGGTGGTGATCTGCCCGCCGATGAATTCCTTTTTCTCGAACAGGGTCACGTCGTGGCCACGCTCGGCGGCCACTCGGGCGGCCTCCATCCCGGCAGGACCGGCGCCGACCACCACCACCTTGCGTTTCACGCCAGTGGTTTTTTCGATGATGTGCGGCAGGCCCATGTATTCACGAGAAGTAGCAGCGTTCTGAATGCACAGTACATCCAGGCCCTGATACTGACGGTCGATGCAGTAGTTGGCACCGACGCATTGTTTGATCTGGTCGATCTGGCCCATCTTGATCTTGGCGATCAGGTGCGGGTCGGCGATGTGCGCGCGGGTCATACCGACCATGTCGACGTAACCGCCTTCCAGGATACGCGTGGCCTGGTTCGGGTCCTTGATGTTCTGCGCGTGCAGCACGGGGACCTTGACCACTTCCTTGATGCCGGCAGCCAGATGCAGGAACGGCTCCGGCGGATAACTCATGTTCGGAATCACGTTGGCCAGGGTGTTGTGGGTGTCGCAACCCGAACCCACGACACCGATGAAGTCGAGCATGCCGGTATCGTCGTAATACTTGGCGATCTGCTTCATGTCTTCGTGGGACAGGCCATCGGGGTGGAACTCGTCACCACAGATGCGCATGCCCACGCAGAAGTCGTCACCGACCTCGGCGCGTACGGCTTTCAAGACTTCCAGACCGAACTTCATCCGGCCTTCGAAGGTGCCGCCCCATTCGTCGGTGCGCTTGTTGACCCGTGGGCTCCAGAACTGGTCGATCATGTGCTGATGCACCGCCGACAGTTCGACACCGTCCAGACCACCGGCCTTGGCGCGGCGGGCCGCTTGAGCGTAGTTACCGATCACCCGCCAGATCTCTTCCGGCTCGATGGTTTTGCAAGTGGCACGGTGCACCGGCTCGCGCACACCCGACGGAGACATCAGCGTCGGCCAGTTGAAGCCGTCCCAACGCGAGCGACGGCCCATGTGGGTAATCTGGATCATGATCTTGGCGCCGTGCTTATGCATGGCATCGGCCAGATTCTGGAAGTGCGGAATGATGCGATCGGTGGACAGGTTCACCGAGCTCCACCACTCCTGCGGGCTGTCGATGGCCACCACGGACGAACCGCCGCAAATCGCCAGGCCGATCCCGCCCTTGGCTTTCTCTTCGTAGTACTTGACGTACCGATCGGTGGTCATGCCGCCGTCGGTGGCATAAACCTCGGCGTGCGCGGTGCTGAGCACGCGGTTACGGATGGTCAGTTTGCCGATCTGGATCGGCTGGAACATTGCTTCGAAAGCCATGGCGGGTTCCTCGACTTACAACGGCTTGACGATGAACAAGCCGTCTTCGTGGCCCTCTTCGGAGCCACCGTAGACTTGCTCGGCCACGGTGCGGATCTTGCTGCCGCGAGCGGCGAGGATCTGGTCCATCGCGCCGGCAAACCAGCCAGTGAACATGTAGTCGACCTTGCGCCCGACCTTGCCGTACACATAGACGAACGCCGAGTGCTCGAGCTTGACGCTGGCGGTGCCTTTGTCGAGGTCGATGTCCTGGATCTTGAACAGGCCCCAGCCGCGCTGCGACAGGCGCTTCATGTAGTGCTCGAACACCGCGACACCTTCCAGACCATGGCATTCGGCTTCTTTTTCACACCAGTGCCAGGCGGACTTGTAGCCGGCCTTGTAGAGGATTTCGGCATAGGCTTCAGCGCCCAGCACTTCCTCGATGCCCATGTGATTATTGACGAAGAAATGCCGTGGCACGTACAGCATCGGCAGGGCGTCGGACGTCCAGACACCGGTCTCGCTGTCGACTTCGATTGGCAATTGCGGGGCGATCTTGGCCATGGAAACTTAACTCCAGAAAAATTTTTGTGTTGCCCCCGGCGCGGGCGGCCGGGGGAAAGGATTCAGAGGTGCAGTGGCTTACTCGCCCCAAACGTCCTTGAGGACGTTCACCCAGTTTTCGCCCATGATCTTGCGTACCACTCGCTCGGAGTGGCCGCGCTTGAGCAGGGTCTCGGTCAGGTTCGGGAACTCGCCCACGGTGCGGATGCCCAGCGGGTTGATGATCTTGCCGAAGCTGGTCAGGCGGCGGGCGTAACCCTTGTCGTGGGTCAGGTATTCGAAGAAGTCCTGGCCATGGCCCTGGGTGAAGTCGGTACCGATGCCGATGGCGTCTTCGCCGACGATGTTCATCACGTACTCGATGGCTTCGGCGTAGTCGTCGATGGTCGAGTCGATACCCTTGGCGAGGAATGGCGCGAACATGGTGACGCCGACAAAGCCGCCGTGGTCGGCAATGAACTTGAGTTCTTCATCGGACTTGTTGCGTGGGTGCTCCTTGAGCCCCGACGGCAGGCAGTGGGAGTAGCAGACCGGCTTTTTCGACTCGAGGATGACTTCTTCGGACGTCTTGGAGCCGACGTGGGACAGGTCGCACATCACTCCAACGCGGTTCATCTCGGCGACGATTTCGCGACCGAAGCCCGACAGGCCGCCATCACGCTCGTAGCAACCGGTGCCCACCAGGTTCTGGGTGTTGTAGCACATCTGCACGATACCGACGCCGAGCTGCTTGAACACCTCGACATAGCCGATCTGGTCTTCATAGGCATGGGCGTTCTGGAAGCCGAAGAGGATGCCGGTCTTGCCCTGCTCCTTGGCCTTGCGGATGTCGGCGGTGGTACGCACCGGCATCACCAGGTCGCTGTTCTCGCGGATCAGCTTCTGGCTCGCGGCAATGTTGTTGACGGTAGCCTGAAAGCCCTCCCACACCGACACGGTGCAGTTGGCTGCGGTCAAACCGCCCTTGCGCATGTCTTCGAACAGTTCACGGTTCCACTTGGCAATAATCAGCCCGTCGATAACGATGCTGTCGGCGTGCAATTCGGCTGGGCTCATCAGGCTGTCCCCTTATTAGCGATTCATGCGCCGAATCGTCTGCCGGCGCTTTGGGGCCAGCATATGCCTCGGTGCCTCGGCGACCGGGTGCAAAAACGACAGGGGGTTTGCCGAAAGCGTCAATCCGCGACAAAGGGTCGTCTCCCGGCACAATCAGCGACCTGTTCAAGGCCCTCGGCTTGGGCCAGAATTCGCTGCATCACTGGAATAGAGCGGCGACCTGAATGAAATCCATCCTTCTGGCTTTGGCATTGATTGCGACTGGCGTACACGCAGCGCAGGAGTCCGACGACAACCCGTGCGATAAAGTCGAAAACGACGTCCAGACCCTCGAGTGCTCGGCCTTCAGCAAAACCAGCGCCGAAGACCTGCTCAAGGAAAACCTCCAGGGCCTGGCCGACCGCATGCAGTCGCAATACGGCAAAAACCCGTCGCAACTGGCCGACATCACCGCCAAACTCAAGGCCGCCCAACAGCAATGGCTGAAGACCCGGGATGCCGACTGCGCCGTCGAAGCCTTCCCGGCCACCGGTGGCAGCAAGGCGTTCACCATTGCCCAGAACGATTGCATTGCGCGGATGAGTGATGAACGGTCGGAGTTTTTGGAGTCGATTGGGCAGGAATGATCCATTCGCCAGCCAACTTGAGCTGTAAGCTGCACGCTTCAGCCAGTAAAGGGATTCAACATGAAAGTCTGCGGCATCGAAATCAAAGGCAGCGAAGCGATCATCGCCGTGGCCACGCTGGACGGTCAGGCGCTGAGCCATGTCGCGCTCGCCACCAAGAAAATTGCCCTGGACGATGACGACGAAGCCGCCAACGTCAAAGTATTCGCCGCTCAGCTCGCCTCATTTGTGCGCGAGAACTCCATCGACCGCATCGCGATCAAAAAGCGCAGCAAGAAAGGTGAATTCGCTGGAGGGCCGACCACATTCAAGATCGAAGGGGTTTTCCAGTTACTGGAGAATTGCGAGGTGACGCTGCTGTCTCCGCAGACAATCACGGCGCAGTGCAAGAAATTCAATGTCGAGCTGCCGCAGACACTGAACAAGTATCAGCATGAAGCGTTTAAAGCGGCTTGTTCGGCGTTGTTGAAGAAGTAAGGCTTTCTACCTGTCAAAACCGAACACTGTGGGAGCGGGCTTGCCCGCGAAAGCGGTGTACCTGTCGACATCCATATTGAAAGTGCCGGCCTCATCGCGGGCAAGCCCGCTCCCACAGGTTTCTCGGGTGTTTATGCCTGCGCGGTGCGCCGATCCTCCCGCGGACAACGCTCATATTTCGCCCGATAACTGCGGGTGAAATACGACGGCGACTCAAACCCGCAGGCAATGCTCACCTCCAGCACGCTCATGTCGGTCTGCCGCAGCAACTGCCGCGCTTTTTCCAACCGTAACCGCAGATAGAAATTGCTCGGCGTATCGTGCAGGTGCAACCGAAACAACCGCTCCAACTGCCGCCGCGTCACCTTGATCGATTCCGCCAGTTCCAGCGTACTCAGCGGCGGTTCGCTGTGCTGTTCCATCTCGCCGATCACCTGCACCAGCTTCTTGTTACTGATGCCGTAGCGCGTGGCGACTTCCATGCGTTGGTGGTCTTTGCGCGGGCGGATGCGGCCGAGCACGAATTGCTCGCTGACCTGGATCGCCAGTTCCGGGCCATGGGCCTGGGCGATCAAATCCAGCATTAAATCGATGGAGGCGGTGCCGCCAGCGGAAGTGATGCGCCGACGGTCGATCTCGAACAGTTCCTGGGTGACGCTGAGCTGCGGATAGGACTCCTTGAAGGCGTCGATGGCTTCCCAGTGCAGGGTCAGGCGATGGCCGTCGAGCAAACCGGCCTCGGCGAGAATGAAACTGCCGGTGTCGATGGCGCCAAGGGTCACGCCTTCGTTGTCCAGTCGGCGCAACCAATGCTCAAGCGCCGGGGTGGCGAATTTCAGGGGTTCGAAGCCAGCAACCACCAACAAGGTCGCGCCTTTCTTCAGCGGCTCCAGCGCCGCATCGGCGTTGACCGACATACCGTTGCTGGCCAGCACTGCCCCGCCGTCCGCGCTCAACACATGCCAGCGATAGAGTTCGCCACGAAAGCGATTGGCGACCCGCAACGGCTCGATGGCCGAGATAAATCCGATGGCCGAGAAACCCGGCATCAACAAGAAATAGAAATCCTGGGACATGGAGCGCACTCGCTTAGCAGGTAACAAGAGGCCAGGTAACGAGAGGGCGGGCAGCGTAGGGATGTTGATACGCCAGTTGCAAGCGGCTTTCAAGAGCGCAGGTCGCTGCAGTGCAAGAGCTGGTCGCCGCAGTGCGCTTTCATCGGTGCTTTGCTGCGTAACTTTGCATCACCGGCGCATCAGACACCGGAACTCACAATAAACGAACTGCCGAGGAACCTGAGAATGAAACGACTGATCAGCAGCTGTGTTCTTGCACTCAGTGGTACCGCGTTACTGAGCGCCAGTGCCATGGCCGCCGAACCCGCCGCGTGCCAGAACGTGCGCATGGGTGTAGTGAACTGGACCGACGTGATCGCCACCAGTGCCATGGCCCAGGTATTGCTCGATGGCCTCGGCTACAGCACCAAACAAACCAGCGCCTCCCAGCAAATCATCTTCGCCGGGATCCGCGACCAGCGTCTGGATCTGTTCCTCGGGTACTGGAACCCGCTGATGACCCAGACCATCACCCCCTTCGTCGAGGCCAAGCAGGTCAAGGTGCTTGATGCGCCAAGCCTGCAAGACGCCCGCGCGACCCTCGCCGTGCCGACCTATCTCGCCGACAAGGGCCTGAAAACCTTCGCTGACATCGCCAAGTTCGAAAAAGAACTGGGCGGCAAGATCTACGGCATCGAGCCTGGCTCGGGCGCCAACACCCAGATCAAGGCGATGATCTCCAAGAACCAGTTCGGCCTCGGCAAGTTCCAGCTGGTCGAGTCCAGCGAAGCCGGCATGCTCGCCGCGGTGGATCGCGCCGTGCGTCGCAACGAAGCCGTGGTGTTCTTCGGTTGGGCGCCGCACCCGATGAACGTCAACGTGAAAATGACCTACCTCACCGGCAGCGACGACGCCCTCGGCCCGAACGAAGGCAAGGCCACCGTGTGGACCGTCACCGCACCGACTTACGCCCAGCAATGCCCGAACATCGGTCGCCTGCTGAGCAACCTGACGTTCACCGCCGAAGACGAGAGCCGGATGATGCAGCCACTGCTGGATCACAAGGACGCTTTCGAGTCGGCCAGACAATGGCTCAAGGATCACCCGCAGGACAAAAAACGCTGGCTTGAAGGCGTCACCACCTTCGATGGCAAACCGGCCGCTGAAAACCTGCAACTGACCAGTAAATAAACCCGAACCCACCACCGTTCGCAGCCCCAAGGGGCTGCGAACGGGATCACCACGCCTGGCCAAAACCAAAAACTCGCCTGTAAGGAACCGCCAAATGAACCACGACGTCATCATCACCTGCGCACTCACCGGTGCTGGCGACACGACCAGCAAGAGCCCACACGTGCCGGTCACCCCAAAACAGATCGCGGCTGCCGCCGTGGAAGCCGCCAAGGCCGGTGCCACCGTGGTTCACTGCCATGTGCGCGACCCGCAAACCGGCAAGTTCAGCCGTGATGTGGCGCTGTATCGCGAGGTGATGGAGCGTATCCGCGAGGCGGACGTGGACATCATCGTCAACCTCACCGCCGGCATGGGCGGCGACCTGGAAATCGGTGCCGGCGAAAATCCGATGGAATTCGGCCCGAACACCGATCTGGTCGGCCCGCTGACTCGTCTGGCCCATGTCGAAGAACTGCTGCCGGAAATCTGCACCCTCGATTGCGGCACCCTGAACTTCGGCGACGGCGACACCATTTACGTTTCTACCCCGGCCCAGCTCCGCGCTGGCGCCAAACGCATTCAAGAGCTGGGCGTGAAGGCCGAGCTGGAAATCTTCGACACCGGTCACCTGTGGTTCGCCAAGCAGATGATCAAGGAAGGCCTGCTCGACAACCCGTTGTTCCAGCTGTGCCTGGGCATCCCGTGGGGTGCGCCGGCGGACACCACCACCATGAAAGCCATGGTCGACAATCTGCCGGCCGACGCGGTCTGGGCCGGCTTCGGTATCGGTCGCATGCAGATGCCGATGGCGGCGCAAGCGGTGTTGCTCGGCGGCAACGTGCGGGTCGGGCTGGAGGACAACCTGTGGCTGGACAAGGGCGTGCTGGCGACCAACGGCCAACTGGTCGAACGCGCCACGGAAATCCTCAGCCGCCTTGGTGCCCGCGTGCTCACCCCCGCTGAAGGCCGCAAGAAAATGGGCCTGACCCAGCGCGGTTAATTCACAACAACTTTCCCCCTGTGGGAGCGAGCTTGCTCGCGATGACATCGGTACATCCGAAGCATCATCTGCGGCAGGAATACCGCCATCGCGAGCAAGCTCGCTCCCACAGTTTTTTTCCGAGCCAAATTCAGGAATTGACCATGAGCTTCATCACCGAAATCAAAATCTTCGCCGCCCTGGGCAGCGGTGTCATCGGCAGCGGCTGGGTGTCCCGCGCCCTCGCCCATGGCCTGGACGTAGTGGCCTGGGACCCGGCACCAGGCGCTGAAGCAGCCCTGCGCAAACGCGTCGCCAACGCCTGGGGTGCACTGGAGAAACAAGGACTGGCACCGGGTGCATCGCAGGATCGCCTGCGTTTTGTCGCGACCATCGAAGAATGCGTTCGCGACGCTGACTTCATCCAGGAAAGTGCCCCGGAACGCCTTGAGCTGAAACTGGACCTGCACAGCAAAATCAGCGCGGCGGCCAAGCCCAATGCGTTGATCGGCTCCAGCACCTCCGGCCTGCTGCCGAGCGAGTTCTACGAGAGCGCCACGCACCCGGAACGCTGCGTGGTCGGTCACCCGTTCAACCCGGTTTACCTGCTACCGCTGGTCGAAGTGGTTGGCGGCAAAAACACCGCGCCCGAAGCCGTGCAAGCGGCGATGAAAGTCTATGAATCCTTGGGGATGCGCCCGTTGCACGTGCGCAAGGAAGTGCCGGGGTTCATCGCCGACCGCCTGCTCGAAGCGCTGTGGCGTGAGGCGCTGCACCTGGTCAACGACGGCGTGGCGACTACCGGTGAAATCGACGATGCGATCCGCTTCGGCGCGGGCTTGCGCTGGTCGTTCATGGGCACCTTCCTGACCTACACCCTGGCCGGTGGTGATGCCGGCATGCGTCACTTCATGGCGCAGTTCGGCCCGGCGTTGCAGTTGCCGTGGACTTACCTGCCGGCGCCGGAACTGACCGACAAACTGATCGACGACGTGGTCGACGGCACCAGCGATCAACTGGGTAAACACAGCATTTCAGCGCTGGAGCGCTATCGTGATGACTGCCTGCTGGCAGTGCTCGAGGCGGTGAAGACCACCAAAGAGAAGCATGGGATGGCTTTCAGCGAGTAAGCCCAGGCTGTGGGGCCAGCAGCACTGGCCCCATCGCGAGCAAGCTCGCTCCCACAGGGGATCTGCTGAGTGACATAGATTGTATTCACACTGCACATCACTGTGGGAGCGAGCTTGCTCGCGATAGCGGCAGTCCAGTCACCACACAAATTGGATCAGAAACCATGCCCACCCTCACCACCTACCAAACCACCATCATCCCCGACTGGGTCGACTACAACGGCCACCTGCGCGACGCCTTCTACCTGCTGATTTTCAGCTACGCCACCGATGCCCTGATGGATCGCCTGGGCCTGGACAGCGACAGCCGGGAAGCCAGCGGCAACTCGCTGTTCACTCTCGAACTGCACCTCAATTATCTGCACGAAGTGAAACTCGACGCCCAAGTCGAAGTGCACACCCAAATCATTGCCCACGACAGCAAACGCCTGCACCTCTATCACAGCCTGCATCGGGTCGGTGATGCCCAGGAGCTTGCAGGCAACGAACAGATGCTGCTGCACGTGGATCTCGCCGGACCTCGTTCGGCCCCGTTCAGCGAACAGTCCTTGAATCGGCTGCAAGCCATCGTCGCCGAACAGGCGGACCTGCCAACGCCCGGGTACATTGGCCGAGTGATCGCATTACCCCCAAAAAAATAACAAGGAGATCGCCATGAACACCGCCGCTGCATTTGCCGACTTTCGTACCTATCCGTTGATCAGCGCACTGACTGGCGTGCAGACACTGGCGGACCGGGTTCTGGTGAAGTGGGCCGACGATCGCGTCAGCCCTTTCCACCATCAATGGCTGCGGGATAACTGCCCGTGCCCGCAGTGCGTCTACACCGTGACCCGCGAGCAAGTGCTGGAAATCGTCGATGTGGCTCAAGACCTGATGCCCGACGCCGTACACATTGACAGCGAAGGTTGCCTGTCGGTGGATTGGCAGGATGGCCACACCAGCCGCTTCGATCCCGGCTGGCTGCGCGCCCACGCCTATGACGATGAATCCCGCGCCGAACGCCTGGCACACAAGCCCAAAGCCAGGCTCTGGCACAGCGATTTGCAGTTGCCGGTGTTCGAATATCAAGCACTGATGAACGACCCGCAGGCGTTGCTGCAATGGCTGCTGGCGGTTCGCGATGTCGGCCTGACCCAGGTTCGTGGCGTGCCCACCGAGACCGGCTCTCTGAAGCTGATCGCGCAACGGATTTCCTTCATCCGCGAGAGCAATTTCGGCGTGCTGTTCAACGTGCAATCCAAAGCCGACGCCGACAGCAACGCCTACACCGCTTTCAACCTGCCGCTGCACAGTGATTTGCCGACCCGAGAGCTGCAACCGGGGCTGCAATTCTTGCATTGCCTGGTCAATGACGCCGAGGGTGGCGAAAGCATTTTTGTCGACGGGTTTGCCATCGCCGATGCGCTGCGTCGCGAAGACCCGGAGTCATTCAAAAGCCTTTGCGAAATCCCCGTAGAGTTTCGCAACAAAGACCGCCACAGCGACTACCGCTGCCTCGCGCCGATCATTGCCCTGGACACGTTGGGGCAGGTATCGGAAATCCGCATGGCGAACTTTCTGCGCGGACCGTTCGACACCTCGGTGGAGCAGATGCCCAGGCTCTATCACGCCTACCGGCGCTTTATCGCGATGACGCGCGAACCCCGCTTCCGCCTGATGCAGCGGCTCAATCCCGGCGAGCTGTGGTGCTTCGACAACCGCCGTACCCTGCACGCCCGCAACGCCTTCGACCCCGCCACCGGGGCGCGGCACTTCCAGGGTTGCTATGTCGACCGGGATGAGTTGTTGTCGCGGATTCTCGTATTACAACGCTAGACCGCGCCATCGTTCATCGCGGGCAAGCCACGCTCCCACAGGATCGAAGTCACCACAGGTTTGGTGAGCGACGCCCAAACCTGTGGGAGCGTGGCTTGCCCGCGATGGCGTCAGTACCGGCACCTCATATGTCCCTGATTCACAGACAAAAAAAGCCCCGATCAAGCCGTGACAGGATCGAGGCAGAGGGTACTGTTGAGGAGCTGCCGTGCGAGGGTGACCAAACCTTCGTGAAGCGAGCTGAGCCCAGTGTGCCCACTCCTCCAAACGGCAAGTTAGTCGAAAACGACCTGTTCATAGCCATTGCGGCCATTGCGACAATTCGCCCTTGCCGCTACTGCGTGGCCCTACCAGAATCGAGCCACGACACCGTTCCCTGAAGAAGGATTGCGTCATGATGCACGCCGATTTGATAGACCAGGAAGACCTGTTGGGCCAGCTCAAGTCGTTGGGATTCGAGGTGCCCACCGGCGCCACCGCCGAGCAGGCCTGTGAGTGTGCGGTACGGGGTTTGAACGATGTACGGGCGATGACACTGCGGACCATGGTCAAGCAGATGTACACCAGCAGCGCGACCATCCTGCCGGCGGTGCGCCAGGCGATCGACAAGCAGTTGTTGCCGGCATTGGCGGAGTATCAGCAGAGCCACACAGGCCGATAAAAATCCTTCGCGGGCAAGCCCGCTCCCACAGGCTTTGAGTCAGAGCATTAATTTTGTGCTCGACACAAAGCCCTGTGGGAGCGGGCTTGCCCGCGATTGAAGGCGCCTCGGTTTAAAGCCTTACACTGGCAAACGTCGACTCATTACGCGCCTGGCTCAACGCCGACAACGGCCCGGACAACGGCGACAGCACCAAGGCTTGCGGCAACGGCATCATCGCCACTTGCTGGGTAGTGTTGGAGCCTACGCGCTCGTCACGCGGCGGAATGCCGAAGTATTCGCGGTAGCACTTGGAGAAGTGCGGCGTGGACACGAAACCGCACACCGACGCCACTTCGATGATCGACATCGGCGTTTGCTTGAGCAGTTGCCGGGCGCGGATCAGGCGCAGCTTGAGGTAGTAACGCGACGGCGAGCAGTGCAGGTATTTCTGGAACAGGCGCTCGAGCTGACGACGGGATACCGCGACATAGACGGCCAGTTCGTCGAGATCGATCGGCTCTTCGAGGTTGGCTTCCATCAGCGCAACGATTTCCTGCAGTTTTGGCTGATTCGTGCCGAGCATATGCTTGAGCGGCACACGCTGGTGATCCTGCTCGTTGCGGATGCGCTCGTAGACGAACATTTCCGAAATGGCCGCCGACAATTCACGGCCGTGATCGCGGCTGATCAGGTGCAGCATCATGTCCAGCGGCGCGGTGCCGCCGGAGCTGGTGAAACGGTTACGGTCGAGGGTGAACAGGCGGGTGCTCATGGCCACCCGCGGGAAAGCTTCCTGCATGGCTGCCAGGCATTCCCAGTGCACGCTGCAATCGAAGCCGTCGAGCAGGCCGGCGCAGGCCAGGGCCCAGCTGCCGGTGCACACCGCGCCGAGGCGGCGGGACTGGCGGGCCTGGCTTTGCAGCCAGGACACGTGTTCACGGGTAACAGTGCGTTGAATACCGATACCGCCGCAGACGATGACGGTGTCCATTGGCGGAGCTTTGTGCATGGAGGCGTCGGGGGTGATCTGCAGGCCATCACTGGCCCAGACCTGGCCGCCATCGACGGTGAGGGTGGTCCAACGGTACAGCTCGCGACCGGACAACTGGTTGGCCATGCGCAGGGGTTCCACTGCGGACGCCAGAGAAATCAGCGTGAAATTGTCCAGCAGCAGAAAGCCGATGGATTGAGGCGCACGGTTCTGGGGTTGGGCCCCGGAGTTGAACGTCGTCATCGCGGTATCTCCTCACACAAAGCGGGTGATGGCCTCAGGCGGAGGCTCTTTTTATTGCCATCGTTCTCGCGTGGGAGACGGGCTTTGTAATGACAGAGCAATTGCCATGCCTAAATTTGAATGCGCGTTCAATAACTCCTAAAAACGACGTCGGAATGTGTCTATATATGTCTTGCAAGGCGTGGGGATTTAAATGGCCATCAGGACGGGCAAGCGCCCCGGCTCACGAGCGGTGAGCAATTCGGTAGCACTTGTGGGAACAGCGTTGCGCCGCACTGGAAAGGAGTGTCACCGCAGGCACGGGTGACGAGCGGTCGAGGGCTGGTTGGCCCTCGATCAGTGGCAAGACAATTTATCTGTGAGCGACGCGCTAAAAGGAGGCGCGTTTTAATCCGGGTGTTCACTTAGCGCGCAGTTTTGACTGCTCTGGCGCTATCGCGAGCAAGCTCGCTCCCACAGGGATCAAGGTGAACACAATTTTTGTGACCGACGCAAAACCTGTGGGAGCGAGCTTGCTCGCGATGGGGTCGACGCGGTCTCAACACTCCACAGCACTCACCGCCAACCCGCCCCGCGATGTCTCCTTATATTTGTCATGCATGTCGGCACCGGTATCGCGCATGGTACGGATCACCCGGTCCAGCGAAATAAAGTGCTGGCCATCGCCCCGCAATGCCATCTGCGCAGCATTGATCGCCTTCACCGCTGCAATCGCATTGCGCTCGATGCACGGCACCTGGACCAGTCCACCCACCGGGTCACAGGTCAGGCCGAGGTTGTGTTCCAGACCGATTTCCGCCGCGTTGCACAGTTGCTCTGGCGTGGCGCCAAGGATTTCCGCCAGCCCGGCGGCCGCCATGGCGCAGGCCGAACCGACTTCGCCCTGACAACCGACTTCGGCACCGGAGATCGAGGCGTTCTTCTTGCACAGGATGCCCACCGCCGCCGCACCGAGGAAGTAGTCGACGACATTGGCGTCGGTCACAGCCTCACTGAACTTCATGAAGTAGTGCAGCACGGCCGGAATGATCCCCGCCGCGCCGTTGGTCGGTGCCGTGACCATGCGCCCGCCGGCGGCGTTTTCTTCGTTGACCGCCAGGGCGAACAGGTTGACCCATTCCATGGCGCTCAAGGTCGAGCCAATCACGTTGGGTTTGTTCAGTTCCTGCAGGCTGCGATGCAGCTTGGCCGCGCGGCGGCGCACGTTCAGCCCGCCGGGCAGGATGCCTTCGTGTTTCAGGCCCTGTTCGACGCAATCCTGCATGGCGCGCCAGAGCTTCATCAGACCGCTGCGGATTTCCTCTTCGCTGCGCCAGACTTTCTCGTTGGCCATCATTAATTCCGCCACGCGCAGGTTGTGCTTCTTGCACAGCTGCAACAGCTCGGCGGCGCTGGAAAAGTCATAAGGAAGTACGGTGCGATCCAGATCCACGACACCGCTGGAGGCTTGCGCCTCATCGACGACAAAACCGCCGCCGACCGAATAGTAGGTGTCGCGATGCAATTCGCCGTCATCGCCTTCGACAATCAGGGTCATGGCGTTGGGGTGGAACGGCAGGTTTTCGTCGATAAGGCGCATGTCCCGAGCCCAGACGAACGGCACCGGCAGGCGACCGTCGAGCAACAGCGTGTCGGTTTCGCGCAGTGCCTGGATACGGATGCCGATTTGCGACGGATCGATCGCATCCGGCCACTCGCCCATCAGGCCCATGATCACCGCGTTGTCGCTGCCGTGACCGATGCCGGTGGCCGATAACGAGCCGAACAGCTGGACTTCGACACGCCGCACCTGTTCCAGCAGACCCCGCTCGCGCAAGCCCTGCGCAAACAATGCCGCTGCCCGCATGGGCCCCACGGTGTGCGAACTGGAAGGGCCGATGCCGATTTTGAACAGGTCGAAAACACTGATAGCCATGACTGCCGAACTCCTGAATGGGCCCACTGCGCACGCCAAAGCGCAGGGTGACGGAGCTGCTACGCTCAAGCTGCAATCCGCCGAGATGGCCGCATCATCAAGCTTTTATCCAGTTGTTCGACGTCTCTAACCGACGCACTCATGCCCACCAGCGCCGCGTGTCTTTTACGCCGTGTTTTCGCCGTTTTTTTGCGGTTCAGAGGGGAAAAAAGAGCTGAAAAAATCTGTAAACGACGTCACCGACACTGGATGCGACCATCCCTGTACTGGATACGACGCACCCTGTAGGCGTCAGATTTTCACTGGTACATGATCGTATCGACTCGATTGCAAGGCGCCGTGGTAGAGCTGTCTCCAGAACGCCATCCAACCGCAACCTATAAGTGCGGTGGTCCAGTCGGAACACTGCCAAAAAAAACACCAAGGAGTCCATCCATGAAAGGTTCCCCGTCGTTGTTGTTGGCCGCCATGCTTAGTCTGCCGGTTCTGGCGCAAGCCGCAGAACCGGCGCAGTGCAGTACCGTAAACTTCTCCGATGTCGGCTGGACCGACATCACCGCGACAACCGCGACGACCAGCGTCGTGCTCAACGCCCTCGGCTACAAGACCAAGACCACCATGATTTCCGTGCCCGTGACCTACAAGTCGCTTGCCGATGGCAAGAACATGGACGTGTTCCTGGGGAACTGGATGCCGACCATGGAAAACGACATCAAGGCCTACCGCGATGCCGGCACAGTGGAAACCGTGCGCACCAACCTCAAGGGTGCCAAGTACACCCTCGCCGTCCCTCAAGCGCTGTACGACAAGGGGCTGCATGACTTCGCCGACATCGCCAAATTCAAGAAAGAGCTCGATGGCAAGATCTACGGCATCGAGCCTGGCAACGATGGCAACCGCCTGATCCAGTCGATGATCGACAAGAACGCCTTCGGCCTCAAGGACGCGGGCTTCAAGGTCGTCGAGTCCAGCGAAGCAGGCATGCTGTCGCAGGTCGACCGCGCACAGAAACGCGACACCGCCGTGGTCTTCCTCGGCTGGGCGCCGCACCCGATGAACAAGCGCTTCAAGATTCAATACCTGACCGGCGGCGACGATTTCTTCGGCCCCGACTTTGGCGCCGCCACCGTGGCGACCAACACCCGCAAGGGCTACGCCGAGGAATGCAGCAACGTCGGTCAGTTGCTGAAAAACCTGGAGTTCACGGTCGACATGGAAAGCGAACTGATGGGCAACATCCTGGACGACAAGATGAAGCCTGACGCGGCCGCCAAGGCCTGGCTGAAAAAGAATCCACAGGTGCTCGATACCTGGCTCGCTGGCGTGACCACCACTGACGGTAAACCTGGCCTGGAAGCCGTGAAAGCCAAGCTCGCACAGTAATCGCTTATGCCGGACGGCCCACGCCGTCCGGGCTGTTTATTTCCTTGCATGCGGACGTTCACTACCATGCTGATTGATCAGAAAATACCTCTAGGCCAGTACATCTCGGGCTTCGTTGAATGGTTGACGCAACACGGCGCCAGCACCTTCGACGCAATCGCCGTGACACTGGAAACGATGATCCACGGCGTGACATTTGCGCTGACCTGGTTCAACCCGCTGGTGCTGATCGGCCTGATCGCTCTACTGGCACACTTCATTCAACGCAAATGGGGCCTGACCGCGTTTGTCGTTGCCTCTTTTCTGCTGATCCTCAATCTGGGGTACTGGCAGGAAACCATGGAAACCCTCGCCCAGGTGTTGTTCGCCACCCTGGTCTGCGTGCTCATTGGCGTGCCCCTGGGCATCGTCGCCGCGCACAAGCCGATGTTCTATACTGTAATGCGTCCGGTACTCGATCTGATGCAGACCGTACCGACCTTCGTGTACCTCATTCCTACCCTGACCCTCTTCGGTCTGGGTGTGGTCCCGGGCCTGATTTCGACGGTGGTGTTCGCGATTGCCGCGCCCATCCGCCTGACCTACCTGGGTATCCGCGATGTTCCGGAAGAATTGATGGACGCCGGCAAGGCCTTTGGCTGCTCCCGACGTCAGCTGCTCTCGCGAATCGAACTGCCCCACGCCATGCCAAGCATCGCGGCAGGCATCACCCAGTGCATCATGCTGTCTCTTTCGATGGTGGTGATCGCGGCACTGGTGGGTGCCGATGGTTTGGGCAAACCGGTGGTCAACGCACTGAACACTGCTGATATCGCCCTGGGCTTCGAAGCAGGCCTGGCGATCGTACTGCTGGCGATCATGCTCGACCGTATCTGCAAACAACCCGACGCCAAGGTAGGGGGTGACGCATGAGCATTATTCGCTTCGATAACGTTGACGTTATCTTCTCCAAAGATCCACGCGAGGCGCTCAAGCTGCTGGATCAGGGCATGACCCGCAACGAGATCCTGAAAAAGACCGGGCAGATCGTCGGTGTTGAAAAAGCCAGCCTGGATATCGAAAAAGGTGAAATCTGCGTACTGATGGGCTTGTCCGGTTCCGGCAAATCCAGCCTGCTGCGCTGCATCAACGGCCTGAACACCGTCAGCCGTGGCAAGTTGTTCGTCGAGCACGAAGGCAAGCAGATCGACATCGCCTCCTGCAGCCCGGCCGAACTGAAAATGATGCGCACCAAACGCATCGCGATGGTGTTCCAGAAGTTCGCCTTGATGCCTTGGCTGACCGTTCGCGAGAACATCAGCTTCGGCTTGGAAATGCAGGGTCGGCCCGAGAAGGAACGACGCAAACTGGTGGACGACAAGCTTGAGCTGGTAGGCCTGACCCAGTGGCGCAACAAGAAACCCAACGAGCTGTCCGGTGGTATGCAACAACGCGTGGGCCTGGCCCGTGCCCTGGCGATGGACGCCGACATCCTGCTGATGGACGAACCGTTCTCGGCACTCGACCCGCTGATCCGCCAGGGTCTGCAGGACGAACTGCTGGAACTGCAACGCAAGCTGAGCAAAACCATCGTGTTCGTAAGCCACGACCTCGACGAAGCCCTGAAACTGGGCTCCCGCATCGCGATCATGAAAGACGGCCGGATCATCCAGTACAGCAAACCGGAAGAAATCGTCCTCAACCCTGCGGACGACTACGTGCGGACCTTCGTGGCCCACACCAACCCGCTGAACGTACTGTGCGGCCGCAGCCTGATGCGCACCCTGGACAATTGCAAACGCATCAACGGTTCGGTGTGCCTGGATCCAGGCGGTGATTCGTGGCTGGATCTGGCTGAAGGCAACACCATCAAGGGCGCTCGCCAGAACGGGTCTGCGCTGGACTTGCAGAACTGGATACCGGGTCAGGCCGTTGAAGGCCTGGGTCGTCGACCCACCCTGGTGGACTCGAACATCGGCATGCGCGATGCGCTGCAGATTCGTTATCAGACCGGCAACAAGCTGGTGCTGCATGACAACAACAAGGTGGTGGGGATTCTGGGCGACAGCGAGCTGTATCACGCACTGCTCGGCAAGAACCTGGGGTAAGGCAACAGACACAAAAACGCCGCGAGAGAATCGCGGCGTTTTTGTTTATGGGGTATCGGGTCAAACAGCTTTGCCGCTGATGACCCCTTCGCGAGCGAGCCCGCTCCCATATGTACGGTGAACAACCTGTGGGAGCGAGCTTGCTCGCGATGAGGGCTTAACATTCAACATGAGTGTTGACTGTCCCTCCGCTATCGCGAGCAAGCTCGCTCCCACAGGGATTGCGGTGCATTCCGTACACCGCAGACCCAAGCTTTAGCTATAAACCCGGCCAAGCAGTTGCCGATGGCTTTCAAACTGATCGAGCACGTCACGGGTGATCTGATCTTGAGTGAAACCCATCAAGTCGTAGTCCTGGCTACCGTTATGCAGGTAAACCTCGGCGCGATAGAAACGCTGACGCGCCTCATCGGACTGTGCCGATTCAGTCGGCGTGGCCAGGTAACCGTCCAGGCTGACTTCGTAGACAAACGGGTTGCCCTCTTCCATCTCGACGCGCACGCCCATGCAACGCTTGGACTTGCCCAGCAGCGTCTGAACCTGCAGACCTTGAGCACGCATTTGCGCCGTCGCATCTTCCAGCGCCGGGCTCACTTGCTTGTCCATGAAGCGCTGCACCACCGACTGGCTCGGCTGCAAGTCCAGCTGGGTCAAACGCTCGCTGAAACCACGACGACCGCGTGCCGCCAGTTCCGCTTGCTCCTGTTCGATCTGCACGTCCTGGCGCATGGCCTTGTGCAAGCCGAACATGAAGAACACCAGCACCACCGAGAACGGCAGACCAGCCAGTACCACCATGGTTTGCATGGCTTCGAAGTTACCGGCGAACAGCAGGCCGATGGTCACCAGGGTGATCACCACCGACCAGAAGATCCGCAGCCAGTGCGGCGCGTCTTCATCGACGGTACCGCCCTTGCACGACAGGTTGGCCATCATCACCGCGCCGGAATCCGCCGGGGTCAGGAACAGCACGAAACCAACGAAAATCGATACGCCGATCACCACCTTCGACGCCGGGTAATGCTCAAGCAACTGGTAGATCGCCATGGATGGCTGTTCCAGCGCCGTTTTTCCAAGCTCCACCGCCCCATGGTTCATCACCAGGTCCAGGGCCGAGTTACCGAAGATCGACAGCCACGCCAGGGTGAAGCCCAGCGGAATCAGCAGTACGCCGGCCACCATTTCACGCACCGTGCGACCACGGGAAATACGTGCGATGAACATGCCCACGAAGGGTGCCCAGGAAATCCACCAGGCCCAGTAGAACAGGGTCCACAGGCCCAACCAGCGGTCGGACTTCTCGGCGTCGCCTTCATACACATAGAGGTCGAAGGTCTTCAGCACCACGCCGTTCAGGTAGTCGCCGACGTTCTGCACGAAGCCGTTGAGCAGGTGCAGGGTCGGGCCGAACAGCAGGACGAAAATCAGCAGGCCGCTGAACAGCACAATGTTCAGGTTGGACAGACGACGGATGCCGTTTTCCACGCCCGACACAGCGGCGATGGTCGCCACGGTGCTCATCACAATGATCACGATCAGCAGGTTGGTGTTGCTGTGCTCCATGCCGAACAGGTTTTCAAGGCCCGACGACACTTGCAACGAACCGATCCCCAGGTTGGTCACCAGACCCAGCAGGGTCACGAACATGCCGAAGCCGTCCACCGCATGACCGGCCGCGCCCTTGACCCAGCGCTCACCCACCAGCGGATACAGCGCCGAACGCAACGCCAACGGCTGGTTATGGCGGTAGGCAAAGTACGCCACCGCCAAGCCGACCAGCGCGTAAATCGCCCAGCCGTGCAGGCCCCAATGCAGGAACGTCAGTTGCACTGCCTGACGTGCCGCGAGGTTACTGCCGGCCACGCCTTCCGGCGGGTTGAAGTAGTGGTCCAGCGGTTCGGACGCGCCGAAATACAGCAACGAGATGCCGATACCCGAGGAAAACAGCATCCCCGCCCAGGCGCCGTAGCTGAAGTCCGGGGTGTCGTCCTTGCTGCCCAGCTTGAGTTTGCCGTAGGACGAAAACGCCAGGCCGACGACGAAAATCAGATAGGCGGCAATCACCACCATGTAGTACCAGCCGAAGCTGCGGGACAACCAGGCTTGCGCCGTACCCAGCATTCTGCCGGCCTCTTGCGGGGCGATGATCAGAATGGCGGTCAACAACAGAATCAACGCGGTAGAGGTGTAGAACACCCAACCGTTGACCGACACCTTCTGCGGTGGGGTCTTTATTAGCGAGGCAGAACTCATGGCACAGATGCTCCGGGCAGTGCGAGAGAAGAACGCAAGGCAAACGAGTTACCCGACCAATCGGTTAGTGGGCAGCCGACCGGCGGGTGATATAAAGACACCCCGAAAAAAGCCCGAAACCCCTGGAGCGCCACAGCGCGTAGGTTTCGAGCAGTTTCGGAAGTCATTTTTCCGCCGCTACATGTTGGGAAAATCTGTAGGCAGCGACGATTTGTCGCAGATCTTATTCTTTGTTGATTGAACGTTCAATCAAAACAAAATAGACTGGCCCTCAAGCCGGTAGTCGTTTGACGTCTGCCGGAAGGCCCAAGGAGATGTGCAAGATGCCCAAGGTCGGTATGCAACCCATCCGTCGCCAGCAGTTGATCGAAGCCACATTGCTGGCGGTCGATCAGGTCGGAATGGGGGACGCCAGCATTGCGCTGATCGCCCGTTTGGCCGGTGTCTCGAATGGCATCATCAGTCATTACTTTCAGGACAAGAACGGCCTGATCGCTGCCACGGCGCAGTATCTGATGAGTGTCCTCAGCGAGAACGTCACCGCGCGCCGTCAGGCGCTGACAGATGCAAGCCCGCGGGCGCATCTGCAGGTGATCATCGAAGGCAACTTCGACGCCAGCCAGGTCAATGGCCCGGCAATGAAAACCTGGCTGGCCTTCTGGGCCACCAGCATGCACCACCCGTCTTTGCACAGGTTGCAGCGGATCAACGATCACCGTCTGTATTCCAACCTGTGCTGCCAGTTCCGCCGCGTACTGCCGCTCGACGATGCGCGCAGTGCAGCCCGTGGCCTGGCAGCCCTCATTGACGGTTTGTGGTTGCGCGGCGCGCTGTCGGGAGATGCTTTCGACACCGGGCAGGCGCACCAGATCGCTTACGAATACATGGATTTCCAACTGGCCAAGCAGGTGAGTTAGAGCACACAGAACGCTCAACCACCGGACCGCGCCAATCACTGATGCACTTGCGAGGACTTTATGGCCCGTTTCGAATTGCAAAAACTCTACATCGATGGCGCTTACTCTGACGCCAGCAGCGACGCCACTTTCGAAGCCATCAACCCGGCTAACGGTGAAGTCCTCGCAAAAGTACAACGTGCCACCTTCGATGACGTCGAGCGCGCCGTCGTCAGCGCCGAAAAGGGCCAGAAAATCTGGGCCGCCATGACCGCCATGGAGCGTTCGCGCATCCTGCGTCGCGCCGTGGAAATCCTGCGTGAGCGCAACGACGAACTGGCCGCCCTGGAAACCCTGGACACCGGCAAGGCGTACTCCGAAACCCGCTACGTCGACATCGTCACCGGCGCTGATGTGCTGGAGTACTACGCAGGCCTGGTTCCGGCCATCGAAGGCGAGCAGATTCCGCTACGCACCACGTCGTTCGTCTACACCCGTCGCGAGCCGCTGGGCGTTGTGGCCGGTATCGGCGCGTGGAACTACCCGATCCAGATCGCCCTGTGGAAATCCGCGCCAGCCTTGGCGGCCGGTAACGCGATGATCTTCAAGCCAAGCGAAGTCACCTCGCTGACCACCCTGAAACTGGCCGAGATCTACACCGAAGCCGGCGTGCCAAACGGCGTGTTCAACGTCCTGACCGGCAGCGGCCGCGAAGTCGGCACCTGGCTGACCGAGCACCCGCGCATCGAGAAAGTCTCGTTCACCGGCGGCACCGACACCGGCAAGAAAGTCATGGCCAGCGCTTCGAGCTCTTCGCTCAAGGACGTGACCATGGAACTGGGCGGCAAGTCCCCGCTGATCATCTGCGACGACGCCGACCTCGATCGTGCTGCCGACACCGCGATGATGGCCAACTTCTACAGCTCCGGCCAGGTGTGCACCAACGGCACCCGCGTGTTCGTACCGGCCCACCTGAAAGCCGCTTTCGAAGCCAAGATCGTTGAGCGCGTTGCACGCATCCGCGTCGGCAACCCTGAAGACGAAAACACCAACTTCGGCCCTCTGGTCAGCTTCGCCCACATGGAAAGCGTGCTGGGCTACATCGCCAAGGGCAAGGAAGAAGGTGCACGCCTGCTGTGCGGCGGCGAGCGTCTGACCGACGGCGAATTCGCCAAAGGCGCCTTCGTGGCCCCGACCGTGTTCACCGACTGCACCGACGACATGACCATCGTCCGTGAAGAAATCTTTGGCCCGGTGATGGCGATCCTCACCTACGAAACCGAAGAAGAAGTGATCCGTCGCGCCAACGACACCGAGTTCGGCCTGGCCGCCGGTATCGTCACCCGCGACCTGAACCGCGCGCACCGCGTAATTCATCAACTGGAAGCCGGTATCTGCTGGATCAATGCCTGGGGAGAGTCCGACGCGAAGATGCCGGTTGGCGGCTACAAGCAGTCGGGTGTCGGCCGTGAGAACGGCATCAGCTCGCTGAACAACTTCACCCGCATCAAATCGGTACAGGTCGAGCTGGGCGATTACGTCTCGGTGTTCTAAGACCCGAGTCCTGTATTGCCTGCGAGGGCCTCTTCGCGGGCAAGCCCGCTCCCACAGGTTTTGAGTCGTCCATCAAATCTGTGGCAGCTCCCAATCCCTGTGGGAGCTGGCTTGCCAGCGAATCGAGTGCGCAGCACTCGCCGAGGCCCGACCTGACCACCATCAAAGAGGGTGCATTCAATGTCCCAAGAATTCGACTACATCATCATCGGTGCCGGCTCGGCCGGTAACACCCTGGCGACCCGTCTGACCGAAGACGCAGGCGTCACCGTCCTGCTGCTCGAAGCCGGCGGCCCGGACTACCGTTTCGACTTCCGCACACAGATGCCGGCCGCCCTGGCGTTCCCGCTGCAGGGCCGTCGCTACAACTGGGCCTACGAAACCGATCCAGAGCCACACATGGACGGTCGTCGCATGGAGTGCGGTCGCGGCAAGGGCCTGGGCGGCTCTTCGCTGATCAACGGCATGTGCTACATCCGCGGCAACGCCATGGACTACGACGGCTGGGCGAAACTGCCAGGCCTGGAAGACTGGTCGTACCTGGACTGCCTGCCCTATTTCCGCAAGGCGGAAACCCGCGACATCGGCCCGAACGACTACCACGGTGGCGACGGCCCGGTCAGTGTGACCACGCCGAAAGCCGGCAACAACCCGCTGTTCCACGCCATGGTTGAAGCCGGCGTGCAGGCCGGTTACCCGCGCACCGAAGACTTGAACGGCTACCAGCAGGAAGGCTTCGGCCCGATGGATCGCACCGTGACACCGAAAGGTCGTCGTGCCTCCACCGCCCGTGGTTACCTGGACGTCGCCAAGAAGCGTTCGACCCTGACCATCGTCACCCACGCCCTGACCGACAAGATCCTGTTCGAAGGCAAGCGTGCGGTCGGCGTGCGTTACCTGGTCGGCGACGCTGAAGAGCGCGTTGAAGTCAAAGCACGCAAGGAAGTGCTGCTGTGCTCCGGCGCCATCGCTTCGCCGCAGATCCTGCAACGCTCCGGCGTCGGCCCGGCCGAGCTGCTGAAAAAGCTCGACATTCCGGTGGTCCACGACCTGCCGGGCGTCGGTGAAAACCTGCAGGATCACCTTGAGCTGTACCTGCAATACGCTTGCACCCAGCCAGTCTCGCTGTACCCGTCGCTGCTCCTGCACAACCAGCCGGCCATCGGTGCCGAGTGGCTGTTCAACGGCACCGGCATCGGCGCCAGCAACCAGTTCGAAGCCGGCGGCTTCATCCGCACCCGTCCGGAATTCGAATGGCCGAACATTCAGTACCACTTCCTGCCGGTGGCGATTAACTACAACGGCAGCAACGGTGTGAAAGAGCACGGCTTCCAGGCGCACATGGGCTCCATGCGTTCGCCAAGCCGTGGGCGCATCCAGGCCAAGTCCAAGGACCCACGCCAGCACCCGAGCATCCTGTTCAACTACATGGCCACCGAGCAGGACTGGCAGGAATTCCGCGACGGCATCCGCCTGACCCGTGAAATCATGCAACAGCCGGCGCTGGACGCTTTCCGTGGTCGCGAGATCAGCCCGGGCATCGAGGTGCAAACCGACGAGCAACTGGACAAGTTCATCCGCGAACACGCTGAAACTGCGTTCCACCCGTCCTGCTCGTGCAAGATGGGCACCGACGACATGGCCGTGGTCGATGGCGAAGGTCGTGTGCATGGCATGCAAGGCCTGCGGGTGGTCGATGCCTCGATCATGCCGATCATCACCACCGGCAACCTCAACGCACCCACGATCATGATGGCCGAGAAAATCGCCGACAAGATCCGTGGTCGCAAGCCATTGCCGCGCAGCACAGCCACTTACTATGTGGCCGGTGAAGCACCGGTGAAGGGCAAGCCGGTGCGGGAAGTGAGCCAGACAGCGTAAGGCGTTACACCGCGTCGAACCTATCGCGAGCAAGCTCGCTCCCACAGGTTTCGGGTTGGATTGCAGATTTGTGATCCAACCGGAACCACTGTGGGAGCGAGCTTGCTCGCGATGGGGTCCTGACAATCAGCACACATCTACCGGTCAAACCCGGTAATCCCTCCCTCCACAGATCCAAACTTGATCCTCCCCCCCTCGCAGGCCTAATCTAGCGCCACGCAATCGTTTCACCCCTTCCCCTCGCAGCACCGCGCCATCGCCACTCCATAACCAGGAGGTTCACGAATGTTCGATTTCTACCCCCAGCTCAAGCAGCGCTTCGCTGCCTTGCGCACGGGTGCTGAATTCTTTTCCCTGCGTTATGTGCGCGAATCCGGGCAGTACCTGTCGGTGCGCAAGAACATCGCCGAACCGCCTAGCCTGAGCCGTGACGAAGGGGCGATGCTGACCGTGCGGGTCAATGGCGTCGAGGTCTATGCGGCGACCAACGATCTGTCGCAACAAGGCCTGCAGGCCGCCCTCGAGCGCGCCGAACTCCAGGCCCGTCGACTCAAGCCCCATGCCTTGCTGGACCTGCGTGAACAGGCTGTTTCCAGCGACCGCGCCGATTACTTTTCGCCGAACTTCGACCAGCCCTTCCCGTCCCTGAGCGACTGCTACCAACTGCTCGGCGCCGAGTCGGCCGCCGTGCCCAGGGACGAGCGCCTGGTGAACTGGCAGGTCAGCCTCGGCATCACTCACGTCGAGCAGATTTACCTCAACAGCGCCGGTGCCGAACTGCGCCAGGCCCAACGCTTTGTGTACCCTGGCCTGGACGTCACGGCCTACGACGGCAAAGACAGCCAGACCCGCAGCCTGGGTCGCGAGAACTTCGGCCAGCAAGGCGCGGCGGACGTCATCAGCCGCTGCGGCCTGATCGGTGCCGGTGCCCAGGTGGCTGATCAGGCGCTGCAACTGCTGCTGGCGCCGAACACACCGCAAGGCAAGCGCGACCTGCTGCTGATGCCCGACCAGATGATGCTGCAAATCCACGAATCCATCGGCCATCCGCTGGAGCTGGACCGCATTCTGGGTGACGAACGCAATTACGCCGGCACCAGTTTCGTCAAAGCCGAAGATTTCGGCAGGCTGCAATACGGCTCCGGCCTGCTCAACGTGACCTTCGACCCGGACATTCCCGAGGAGCTCGCCAGCTACGGCCATGACGACGACGGCACGCCCGCCAGCAAACAGTTCCTGATCCGCGAAGGCCTGTTGCTGCGCCCGCTGGGCGGTGCGTTGTCGCAATTCCGGGCCGGCATGGACGGCGTCGCCAACAGCCGCGCCTGCGGCTGGAATCGTCCGCCGATCGATCGCATGGCCAACCTCAACATCGAGCCGGGCGATCAGTCCATCGAGCAGCTGATCGGCGGTATCGAACACGGCGTGCTGATGTCAACCAACCGTTCCTGGTCGATCGACGATGCCCGCAATAAATTCCAGTTCGGCTGCGAATGGGGCCAACTGATCGAAAACGGCGAACTCAAAGGCGTGGTAAAAAATCCCAATTACAGGGGCATCTCCGCGCAGTTCTGGAAAAGCCTCAGCGCCGTCGGTGATGCCAGTACCTTCAAGGTCCTCGGCACACCGAACTGCGGCAAGGGCGAGCCGAACCAGGTGATCCGCGTCGGCCACGCGTCACCGGCCTGCGTGTTCAGTAACGTTGATGTATTCGGAGGAGACGCCTGATGCATCCGTCAATCAGCCAGTCCGCATCGTTCAAAGCGCTGGTCAACAGCCTGCGTGCAGCGCTTCACGAGCCCGAACAGTTCACCCTCAGCTACGCCGCCGAATCCTCGGCCTTCATACGTTTCAACCACGCCAAGGTGCGTCAGGCCGGTCAGGTGCAGCAGGCGAGCATCGGCCTGAAACTGATCAACGAAGGCCGCCATGCCGATCTGCAAATCACTCTGGCCGGCGATCCCCAGATTGACCTGCAACGTTTGAACGAAGGTCTGCAACAGCTGCGCGACACCTTGCCGCTGCTACCTGCGGACCCGTATCTGCTGCTCAACCACAATGGCTGGCAGAGCAACAACGTACAGGCCCAACCGCTGCCGGACACCGAACAGGTGGTCGCGCAAATCACCCAGGCCGCCGAAGGCCTGGATCTTGTCGGTTTCTACGCTGCCGGACCGATCAGTCGTGGTTTTGCCAGTTCTTCGGGCGCCTTCGGCTGGCATCAGGCCAACAGTTTCAATTTCGACTTCAGCCTGTTCCACGAGAACGGCCAGGCGGTAAAGGCCAGCTATGCCGGGCAGGACTGGAACAGCGAGGGCTTTGCCAAACGCTTCGAGCAAGCCCGCGAGCAACTTGAGTTTCTGGGACGGCCGCTACGCACTTTGGCGCCCGGCCAGTACCGCGCTTACCTGGCACCGGCGGCGCTGGAAGAAATCATGGGCATGCTGTGCTGGGGTGGTTTCTCGGCACAGTCGATTGCCAGCAAAAGCAGCCCGCTGCAAAGGCTCTACGGTGGCGACAGCGCATTCAGCCCGCTGGTCTCGCTGGACGAAAAAGTCAGCGGTTCACTGAGCCCGGCGTTTTCCGACGAAGGTTATCCGCGCAGTGACCTGGGGTTGATCGTCAATGGCAAGGCCGGGGCACAACTGGTCAGTTCGCGCAGCGCCGCGGAATACGGTTTGACCGCCAACGGCGCCAGCGGCGGTGAATCCCCGAGTGCGCTGAACATGAAAGCCGGGGCATTGCCTGACGCGGACATCCTCAAGCAGTTGGGTACGGGGCTGTACATCAGCAACCTGTGGTACCTCAACTTTTCGGATCAACCGGCCGCGCGCCTGACCGGCATGACCCGCTTCGCCACTTTCTGGGTCGAGAACGGCGAGATTCAGGCACCGGTCAACACCATGCGCTTTGATGACAGTGCCTTCAGCCTGCTCGGTTCGCGGCTGGAAGCGTTGACCGAGGAGCGGGAGTTGTTGCTGTCGGCGAGCACCTACAGCCAGCGGGCGACGGCTTCGGCGTTGTTGCCGGGGGCGTTGGTCAGCCGACTAACGTTGACACTGTAAAAACGCATGCCCCTGTAGGAGCGAGCTTGCTCGCGATGGTCGTGAACGATGACGCGTGCTGCCTGGAAAAATGCATCGCCTTCACATTCATCGCGAGCAAGCTCGCTCCTACAGGAACGGAGTAAAGCTCACACTGACAAGAGGTCCCATGCCCAACCGCCCGCCTCTCGACGCTGTCACCGCCCGCTGGATACCCTGGGTCGTCGCCATTGCCTTCTTCATGCAGTCCCTCGACGGGACGATCCTCAACACCGCCCTGCCGGCCATGGCCCGCGACCTGGTCGAAGACCCATTGCGCATGCAGGGTGTGATCATCGCCTACATGCTCACGGTCGCCCTGCTGATCCCGGCTTCGGGCTGGATCGCCGACCGTTTTGGCACCAGGAAGATCTTCTTCAGCGCAATCCTTCTGTTCAGTCTCGGCTCATTGCTCTGCGCATTGTCGAGCAGCCTGAGCCTGCTGATCGGCGCCCGGGTGATCCAGGGCCTGGGCGGGGCGTTGATGCTGCCGGTCGGGCGGCTGGTGGTGCTGCGCGCCTACCCGCGTTCGGAACTGGTGCGGATCATGGGCTTCATCACCATTCCCGGGCTGCTCGGCCCGCTGATCGGCCCGACCATGGGCGGCTGGATGGTGCAATACCTGACCTGGCACTGGATCTTCCTGATCAACCTGCCGGTGGGACTGGTGGGATGCTACGCCGTATGGAAATTCATCCCGGACTTGCGTGGCTCGGAACGCACCCGTTTCGATAGCCTGGGCTTCGTGCTGTTCGGCGCGGCGATGATTCTGATCACCGTCGCCATGGAAGGCCTGGGCGAATTGCACCTGCCACACCTGCGGGTGATGTTGCTGCTGTTCGGCGGCATGGCGTGCCTGGCAGCGTACTGGTTGCGCGCCGGGCACATCGAGAACCCGTTGTTCGCGCCGTCGCTGTTCAAGACCCGAACCTTTGCCGTGGGCATTCTCGGCAACCTGTTTGCCCGCCTTGGCAGCGGCGCCCTGCCCTTTCTGGTGCCGTTGCTGCTGCAAGTGGCGCTGGGCTACTCGCCGTCCCAGGCCGGGATGAGCATGCTGCCGCTGGCCGCTGCGGCGATGATCGCCAAGTGGGTGGCCCGGCCGCTGATCGAGCGTTTGGGTTATCGCATCGTGCTGACCGGCAACACCCTGGCATTGGGCATCATGCTGGCGAGCATGGGCCTGGTCAGCGAGCAGACGCCGTATTGGCTGCTACTGTGCCTGCTGGCGATTCTTGGCGCGATCAACTCCCTGCAGTTCACCGCGATGAACACCGTGACCCTGATCGACCTCGACGATGCCAGCGCCAGCAGCGGCAACAGCCTGCTGTCGGTGGTCGCGCAATTGTCCCTGAGCCTGGGCGTTGCCTGTGCCGGTGCGTTGCTCGGCGGCTTCACGGCGGAGATCGGAAACGACGGCGTGCAGACCGTTCTGGGCGCGTTTCAACTGACGTTTGTGACTGTGGGAATCATGGCAATGCTGGCCGCGACTATCTTTTCCCAGCTTTCACGGAATGACGGACGGCGTGTCGAGCGTCCGGAAGAACACATAGAGCCTTAGTTTCCGAATGAGAAGTGCCTGCGCTCGACCATGCTGCGTTGAAAACAGCCTCGAAATGCTCATTGGCTAAAGCCAACTCCGCTTTCTCGCCTGTTTTCGCCTTGCCTGGTCATCGCTCGGCTACTTCTCGTCCGGAAACTGCGGGCGAATGGCCATCGGACTGGTACACTGCGCGACATTTTGTTTTGCAGGCCAGTCCCGTGACCACCATCGCCACCGAATTTAATACTTTGCCGCTGTCTGCCGCCATGCTGGCTAACCTCGAATCCCTCGGTTATGCCCAGATGACGCCGATCCAGGCGCAAAGCTTGCCGGTGATCCTCAAAGGGATGGACCTGATCGCCCAGGCCAAGACCGGCAGCGGCAAGACCGCTGCCTTTGGTATCGGCCTGCTGAACCCGATCAATCCGCGTTACTTCGGTTGCCAGGCACTGATCCTGTGCCCGACCCGCGAGCTGGCCGACCAGGTCGCCAAGGAAATCCGTCGCCTGGCCCGTGCCGAAGACAACATCAAGGTCCTGACCCTGTGCGGCGGCGTGTCCCTCGGCCCGCAGATCGCTTCGCTGGAGCACGGCGCGCACATCATCGTCGGCACGCCGGGGCGCATCCAGCAGCACCTGCGCAAGGGCTCGCTGGTCCTTCACGGCCTCAACACCCTGATCCTCGACGAAGCCGACCGCATGCTCGATATGGGTTTCTACGATTCCATCGAAGAAATCATCATGCAGGCCCCGGAGCGTCGCCAGACCCTGCTGTTCTCCGCGACCTACCCGGTAGGCATCAAGCAGCTGGCCTCGAAGTTCATGCGCAACCCGCAGCAAGTGAAGGCCGAAGCGTTCCACGACGACACGCAGATCGAGCAGCGCTTCTACGAGATCTCCCCGGATGACCGCATGAGTGCGGTGACCAAGGTACTTGGCCACTTCCGCCCGGCGTCCTGCGTAGCCTTCTGCTTCACCAAGCAACAGGTTCAGGAAACTGTCGATCACCTGACCGCCAAAGGCATCTCCGCCGTTGGCCTGCACGGCGATCTGGAACAGCGCGACCGCGACCAGGTGCTGGCGATGTTCGCCAACCGCAGTACTTCGGTACTGGTCGCCACCGACGTTGCTGCCCGTGGTCTGGACATCGATTCCCTGGACATGGTGATCAACGTCGAGCTGGCCCGTGATTCGGAAATCCACATCCACCGCGTCGGCCGTACCGGCCGCGCCGGTGAGAAAGGCCTGGCGATCAGCCTGGTGGCACCGTCCGAAGCGCAGCGTGCACAAGCCATCGAGCAATTGCAGAAAACACCGCTGACCTGGGATCAGGTGGACAACCTCACCTCCAAGGGCGGTGGTCCGCTGTTGCCGCAGATGAGCACCCTGTGCATCGCTGGCGGCCGCAAGGACAAGGTCCGTCCGGGCGACATTCTTGGCGCACTGACCGGTGACGCCGGCATCCCCGGCGCCCAGGTCGGCAAGATCGCGATTTTCGACTTCCAGGCCTATGTGGCCGTGGAGCGCGGCGTCGCCAAGCAGGCCTTGCAGCGTTTGAACGACGGCAAGATCAAGGGCCGTTCGTTGCGCGTGCGCATCCTGTAAAAACGCATCGCCCCCTGTAGGAGCGAGCCTGCTCGCGATGGACGACAGAACACCGCTGGGTATCAGACACCCCGCGTTATCGTTGACGTCCATCGCGAGCAGGCTCGCTGCTACAGGTTTGTTTTGTGGTGAGTCATCAAGAGGACACCGTTTTGCGCTCTACCGAAGTCGTGATCATTGGCGCTGGCGCCGCAGGGTTGATGTGTGCACTGACCGCCGCCGGGCGCGGGCGCAAGGTGCTGCTGCTCGACCATGCCAACAAGGCCGGCAAGAAAATCCTGATGTCTGGCGGTGGTCGCTGCAATTTCACCAACATGTACACAGAACCAGGCAATTTTCTCTCGCAGAACGCGCATTTCTGCAAATCCGCCCTGGCCCGCTATACCCAATGGGACTTCATCGGCATGGTGGCCAAGCACGGCGTGCCGTACCACGAGAAAAAACTCGGCCAGTTGTTCTGCGATAACAAATCCAGCGACATCCTCGAAATGCTGCTGAACGAGTGCGACCAGGTCGGCGTCAGCCTGCACCTGGACACCTCTATCCAGACCATCGAGAAGCTTGAGAAAGGCTATTTGCTGGACACGACGCTCGATCAGATCACCTGCGAATCCCTGGTGATCGCCACCGGCGGCCTGTCGATCCCGACGCTGGGCGCCACCGGCTTCGGTTACCAGGTGGCCAGACAGTTCGGCCACGAGCTGCTGCCGACCCGCGCCGGTCTGGTGCCATTTACCATCACCGATCAGCTCAAGGTGTTGTGCACCGAGTTGTCCGGTACATCGGTGGATTGTCTGGTGAGCTGCAACGACCAGAGCTTCCGCGAGAACATCCTGTTTACCCACCGCGGCCTCAGCGGCCCGGCGATTTTGCAGATCTCGTCGTTCTGGGAGTCCGGCGATACCGTCGAGATCAACCTGATGCCGGATCACGACGTGCCGGGCTGGCTGCAACAGCAACAGGCCGAACGCCCCAACAGCGAGCTGAAAACCCTGCTCGGTGAAATCTTCACCAAGAAGATGGCCAACCTGCTGGCGGACAACTGGTTCGCCTCCAAACCGATGAAGCAGTACACCCACGCGGAACTGGCTGACATCGCCGAGAAACTGGCGAGCTGGAAAGTCGTGCCAGCGGGCACCGAAGGTTATCGCACCGCCGAGGTGACCCTGGGCGGCGTCAACACCAATGAAGTGTCATCCAAGACCATGGAATCGCTGAAAAGCCCGGGCCTGTATTTCATCGGTGAAGTGCTGGATGTCACCGGGCATCTTGGCGGATTCAACTTCCAGTGGGCGTGGGCTTCGGGCTACGCGGCGGCGCAGTACGTCTGATTCAGAAACCTACACAATCCCCCTGTGGGAGCGAGCTTGCTCGCGATGGCGGCCTATCAGTCAACATCTCTGTTGAATGTTATGACCTCATCGCGAGCAAGCTCGCTCCCACAGGTTTCTCGGCCAGCCACAAAACTTGTGATCAACCCAGATCACCAATGCTCAAAGGAACAGATTTTGCTGTCTGATGTGATCGGCGCCATTGCGTCGGCGTCATTAGTGGCTCAATTTAGCGTCATTGCCTCGGAAGGCCTTCGCACTTCATGTCATCGACTTCGTTCCGCCAGTCTCTGCGGCGCCTTTGGGCGCTGGATAAATTCAGCTACAGCGTGCGGGTATTCATCGCCCTGACCGGCACCATGGCGCTGTGTTGGTATCAGGACGAAATGGGCCTGCTGATCCCGTTGTTCCTGGGGATTATCGCCAGTGCCCTGGCCGAGACCGACGACAGCTGGCAGGGCCGTCTCAACGCGCTGGCGGTGACGCTGGTGTGTTTCGCGGTTGCCGCCCTGTCCGTCGAACTGCTCTTCCCCTACCCCTCGCTGTTTATCATCGCTTTCGCCCTGGCCGCGTTCTGCCTGACCATGCTCGGTGCTCTCGGCGAGCGCTATGGCGCGATTGCCTCGGCAACCTTGATCCTGTCGGTCTACACCATGATCGGCGTGGACCAGCGTGGCGGCGCGGTGACCGACGTCTGGCACGAGCCGGTGCTGCTGGTGGCCGGTGCCGCCTGGTATGGCCTGCTGTCGGTGTTGTGGCAGGCGCTGTTTTCCAATCAGCCGGTGCAGCAGAGCCTTGCGCGGCTGTTCCGCGAACTGGGCTTTTACCTGAAGCTGAAATCCTCGCTGTTCGAGCCGATCCGGCAGATGGACGTGGAAGCCCGGCGCCTGGAACTGGCCCAGCAGAACGGCCGGGTAGTGGCGGCCCTGAATGCCGCCAAGGAAATCATCCTGCACCGGGTCGGCAACGGACGCCCGGGATCGAAGGTCAGCCGCTACCTGAAACTGTACTTTCTCGCCCAGGACATCCACGAACGCGCCAGCTCTTCACACTATCCGTACAACGCACTCGCAGAAGTGTTTTTCCACAGTGACGTCATGTTCCGCTGCCAACGCCTGTTGCGTCAGCAAGGCAAAGCCTGCCGTGCCCTGGCCGAATCGATCCAGATGCGTCAACCGTTCACCTATGACGCCAGTTTCACCGAGGCTCTCAGCGATCTGGATGCCTCTCTCGAACACCTGCGCATCCAGAGCAACCCGGCCTGGCGCGGCCTGCTGCGTTCGCTGCGGGCACTGGCGGCCAACCTCGGCACCCTCGACCGCTTGCTCAGCGATGCCAGTAACCCCGACGCCCTGGCCGACGCCACCGACAGCAGCTTGCTCGACCGTTCGCCCCGCAACCTCAAGGACGTGTGGGTTCGCCTGCGCACGCAGCTGACGCCGACCTCGTTGCTGTTCCGTCATGCCCTGCGATTGCCCCTGGCGTTGAGCATCGGCTACGCCATGGTGCATTTGATTCACCCGTCCCAGGGCTACTGGATCATCCTCACGACGCTGTTCGTCTGCCAACCGAACTACGGCGCCACTCGCCGCAAACTCGGTCAACGGATCATTGGCACCGCCATCGGCCTGACGTTGGCCTGGGCGCTGTTCGACCTGTTCCCGAACCCGCTGATCCAGTCGTGCTTCGCCATTGCCGCCGGGGTGGTGTTCTTTACCAACCGCACCACTCGCTACACCCTGGCGACGGCGGCAATCACCCTGATGGTGCTGTTCTGCTTCAACCAGGTGGGTGACGGTTACGGACTGTTCCTGCCACGGCTGTTCGATACCTTGCTCGGCAGCCTGATCGCCGGGCTGGCGGTGTTCCTGTTCCTGCCGGACTGGCAGGGCCGGCGCCTGAACAAAGTGCTGGCCAACACCCTGGCCTGCAACAGCATTTACCTGCGCCAGATCATGCAGCAGTACGCGGCGGGCAAAAGCGACGACCTGGCCTACCGCCTGGCCCGCCGCAACGCGCACAACGCCGACGCGGCGCTGTCGACCACGCTGGCCAATATGCTGATGGAGCCGGGGCATTTCCGAAAAGAAGCGGACGTGGGCTTCCGCTTCCTGGTGCTGTCGCACACGCTGCTCAGTTACCTGTCAGGCCTGGGAGCGCACCGGGAAACCCAACTGCCGGCAGACGTGCGTGAACAGCTGATCGAGGGGGCCGGGGTGAAACTGGCTGCCAGCATCGACGAGATCGCCCAGGGGCTGGCGAGCAAGGCTTCGATTGCGATCCAGAGCGATGAAGAAGAAGCACTGGCCAATGAGCTGGAACAGATGCCGGATGAAATCGACGAAGGCCAGCGGCTGGTGCAGACGCAGTTGGCATTGATCTGCCGGCAACTCGGGCCGTTGCGGACACTGGCGGCGCATCTGATCAAGGACAGCAGTGAGGATTGAGATTCAGGCTGGCTGTACCGGCCCCTTCGCGGGCAAGCCCGCTCCCACAGGGTTATCTGATGGTCACAAGATTTGTGTTCACCCTCGCCCACTGTGGGAGCGGGCTTGCCCGCGAAGAGGCCATCAGCAACAGTACAGAATCCGGATCAATGCACTCACATCCCATGCTGCTTCATCAACTTTTCATAACTGCCATCCGCCTTCATCGCCGCAATCTCCCGGTCGAACCCGGCAACGATCTGCTCATGCTGCGGGTTCTTCAGGCTGACCAGAATATGCAGGCTGTTCTCGCTCAAGGCCTTGGGCAGGAATTCCACGGCGTTTCGTACCTTGGGTGACTCCCGGGCGAGGTAATAGCGGGCGACGTACTCATCTTCCAGCGTCAGTTTGACCCGGTCGGCAGCGACCATGCGCACGGCCATGGCGAAGCTGTGCACGGGGACTTTCTGCAACGAGTCATCGTTGTCGAACCCGGGCGAATAGGCGTAACCACGCACGATGGCAATCGGATAAGTGTGCAATTGCTGCAGGTTATGGAATTCGATGGGCGCGTCTTTACGCTTGAGAAAACGTACGCGGTTGAGCAGGTATTCGCCGGAAAACTGGCCGAGTCTTGTCCGCTCCTCGGTGTACCAGGCGTTGACCAGCACGTCATATCGGCCCTCACCCAACCCCATCAAGGCCCGCGCCCAGGGCACTTGTTCAAACTCACTGGCATAGCCGGCCCTGGCGAGCGCAGTACTGACAATGTCCGTGGCCAGACCACCATTGATGAGCGTGGCATCGGTAAAGGGTGGCCAGGCATCAGCGACCAACCGCAGTTTTTCTGCCGCTGCCCCCTGAACCAGCAACAGCAATCCAATCAAGGCAAAAGCTCGATGCAATCGCGGCATGCTAGAAAAATCCTTAGCGGGCGATTGCCCGACGTGTTTTCAGCCAAAAACCCAAGGCCCCTGATCCGGCAATACCCGGGTACTCAACATTAGCTCAGCGAAGCCACAGCACAGCGCTTCGATCCAGATTACACAAAGAAGACATCCACGCGAGAAATGAATGATGGCATTTTGGCCTTTGTCACAGATTCTCCCGCCATAAAGACTTCTGGCGGGAGTACGCTTAGTATCGGAACAACGTTTTCAGGGAATCAAAACATGACAGTCGATTGGATCTGCAAACATCACAGCGACCTGGGCAAGGAGCAGCTGTACGCCATTTTGCAGCTGCGCGCGGAAGTGTTCGTCGTCGAGCAGAAATGCGTTTACCAGGATATCGATGGCCAGGACCTGGATGGCGACACCTGCCACGTGATGGCCTGGGACGGTAACCAACTGGTGGCCTACCTGCGGTTGCTTGACCCGCAATCGCAGGGCGGCGACGTGGTGATCGGGCGGGTGATCATTGCCCCGCAGGCACGCGGCGTGGGCCTGGGGCATGAATTGATGGATCAGGCGCTGAAACAGATCGAGAAGTACTGGCCAGGCCTGCCGGTCTACCTTTCGGCCCAGGCGCATTTGCAGGGGTATTACGGGCGCTATGGGTTTGTCGTGGCGGGTGAGGAATATGTGGAAGATGGCATTCCACACATTGGCATGCGTCGTCCGTAAGGGCCTCTTCGCGAGCAAGCCCGCTCCCACACTGGAATGCGGTCCCCTGTGGGAGCGGGCTTGCCCGCGAAGGCGTCGGCTCAGACACTACAGATTTCAGGGATACTCCAGCACCGCCTTAATCTGCCGCAGATTACGCTCGATCCAGCCACGATCAATCGCACCCCACTCGCGAATCCGATAGCGCCCCGCATGGTTGCGCGCGCCCTCTTCCTGCTCGAATTCACAGAGGATATCCAGATCCGCCAACGCCGCGATGGTGTCCTGCGCCGTGCGCCGGGGCATGCCGGTCACTTCGGTGAGCGCCGGGACGCTGCTGGCCAGTCCGCTGTCGATCAGGTACGCCACATACAAACGGCGATAGAAGCTGCTCTTGGTCTTGCTCACGTCCATCCATTGCTCCTTATAAGATCGCAGCCTGCGGCAGAGCCTGCAGATCCCGCCACGTCAGGTACACCCGCACATCGAACTCCACCTGGTGATACCCCGGCAGCATGTGCTCGCACAGTTTGTAGAAAGCCTTGTTGTGGTCCGATTCCTTGAAGTGCGCCAGCTCATGCACCACGATCATTTTCAGGAACTCGCAAGGCGCTTCCTTGAACAGCGAAGCGATGCGGATTTCCTTCTTGGCCTTGAGCTTGCCGCCTTGCACCCGGGAGATCGTGGTGTGCAGGCCAAGGGCACGGTGAGTGAGGTCCAGGCGATTGTCGAACAGCACCTTGTCGATGGCCGGAGCATTACGCAGGTATTCCTGCTTGAGGTCCAGGGCATAGGTGTACAGCGCCTTGTCGCTCTGCACACCATGCTTTTGCGGATAACGCTGGCTCAGGTAATCGCCCAGCCGACCGTCGGCGATCAGCTGGCGCACTTGATCCTGCAAGGTGGCGGGATAGGCCTGGAGATATTTCAACACGGTCATCGGGGCGGCAATACAGGTCACTGAAAGGTCGCCAGTGTAGCGAATTCAGCGGGGCAGCGCGCTCCAGTCAAACGGCTGGACAAAGACCCCGGCATCCTCGGCCATCATCGGTCGGGCCACCAGAAAGCCTTGCACATATTCGCAGCCGTTGGCCCGCAGCCATTCATACTGCGCGACGGTCTCCACCCCTTCGGCAATCACCAGCACCCCGAACTGTTTGCACAGGTCGATCACACTGCGCACCAGCGCCGCATCCCGTACCGAGTCCGGCAAGCGGGCTATCAAATGGCGGTCGAGCTTGAGGGTGTCCAGCTCCAGGTCGCGCAGGTGCGACAGGGAGCACGGGCCAACCCCGAAGTCATCCAATGCCACTCGTACGCCCAGATTGTGCAACAGGCGTAACTGCTTGCGGGCTTCCTCGGGGTGATGCATCAAGGCCTCTTCCGTGATCTCGACCTCCAGATGACGCGGCTGCAAGCCATGGCGCTCCAGCACCTGGCGCAGTTCGGTGACCAGGTTGGGCATGCCGAACTGCGTGCTGCTCAAGCTGACGCCGAGCACCAGATCATCGGTGAACAGGGTTTCCCAGGCTTTGCGCTGCCCCGCGCTGCGGTGGTAGATCCAGCTGCCCAGACGACTGATCAGCCGCGCCTCTTCCAGCAATGGCAAAAACAGCCCCGGCGGCACGTCGCCTACGCTCGGATGCTGCCAGCGCAGCAAGGCCTCGAAGCCACGAATCCGCCCGTCCGCAATCGCAACCTGAGGCTGATACACCAGGTTGAAATCCCGGTTCTCGATGGCCGTGCGCACACTTTCTTCGAGCATCAGCCGCGAGCGCGCCCGGCCGTTCATTTCGTGATCGTAGAAGCGATATTGCTGACGACCGGCACGCTTGGCTTCGTACATGGCGATGTCGGCCGCCCGCAGCATCCCGTCGAGATTGGCACCACATTCGGGGAACGTAGCAATGCCGATACTGGCACCCAGGGCGATATCGAGGCCGTCGACCTGCTGACAGATCGACACGCGCTCGATGAGCTTTTCGGCAATCTTCGCCGCTTGCTCGGGAAACTCCAGATCCAGCAGCGCGGTGAATTCATCGCCGCCCATCCGCGCCAGAATGTCGAAGGGCCGCAAGCAAGCCTTCAATTGTTCGGAGACCCAGCGCAGCACCCGATCGCCGGCATCGTGCCCGAGCGAATCATTGACGCGCTTGAAGCCGTCGAGGTCCAGATACATCAAGACCCAGGAACTGTCGGAACGCTCACCACGCAACAGCAGGTTCTCTACGGTCTGGTAGAAACCGCGGCGGTTGAGCAATCCGCTCAGCGGATCGGTGACCGCCTGAAACTCCAGTTGCTGATGCAAATGACGCACCACCGACATGTCCAGCACGGTCACGACCATTGCATGTTGCTCGGCAGGCAATGGCGCACAGGACAAGGCCACCGGCACCTGCTGGCCACGCGTCGTACGCAGCAGAGCATCGTGCAGGCGCAAGGTTTCACCACGTTTGTAGCCCGTGAAAAACTCTGAATCGGCCCAGACCGGCACATGGGGCTTTTGCAGATAGTCGAGAAACTCCTTGCCTTGCAGTTCCTGCACCGGGGCATTGAGCAGCCGCGACATCGCCGGATTGGCAAAACGAATCAGGCCGTCCTCACCCAACACCAGAATGCCTTCGGCCGCGTTATCCAGCACCGATGCATTAAAGGCCCGGGCGGACTCCAGATCATGACTCAAGCGCTGCAAGGCCCGGCGGTTGCGCTGGTGTTCGAGCAACGCCTGGACCTTGGGCGTGAAGATCTGCGGGTCGAACGGCTTGAACAGGTAATCCACCGCACCGCTGGCATAGCCCTTGATGACCGCGTCCTGGGACTGTTCATTGGCGGTCAGGAAAATGATCGGCGTGAGGCGGGTTCGCTGGCTACCGCGCATCAGGCGCGCCACTTCATAACCGTCCATGCCCGGCATCTGCACGTCCAGCAACACCAGGTCGATATCGTTTTCAAGCAACAAGCCGAGGGCGTCGAATCCCGAGGTGGCAGTAATGACTCGCCAGCCCTGGCGCTGTAACAACGCGCGCATGCTGATCAGGTTTTCAGGGTAATCGTCTACGACTAAAAGGGTTGAGCCGCCTTCTACTGGCGTGGGTTGCGCGCATTCCATGCTGCTTCTCTAATTGCGGGGGCGTCAGGCCGGTTTCTCGTGAAAACCGGACAAATACTGTGCCTTGACTCTAGACCCGCTTCTGCAAAAGCAGAAGGTATCAGTGAGCCATCATTCACCATTGTGACTTTTTGCCGACTAACGGTCGATGGTTCAGCCCCATAAAACCGGGAAAGATGGCATTTCGACAGGATGTTGACGTCAACCACCCGTCAGACGAGCGTTAACAAAATAACCCGCTACGATTATAAAGGCCGCCCAAAAGGTGCGGTCTAGAGCTTCTGGCACGCCCGTGCAGCATGAACCCAGTGGAAGAACCGACATGATCGATCTCGCAACCTGGAACCTCAGCGTTCCCGTTGGCAGCCCGCCGTACACCGTCGAAACCGCCAAACTGGTGGATGGCTTCAAGGATCAATACTTCCATTCCGACACCGGCACATTGTTTTTCTGGACGCCCGTGACCGGTTCCCGTACCGAAAACGCGATTTATCCGCGCACCGAATTACGTGAAACCTACAGCAACGGCACGTTGAAAAACTGGTATTACCCGGAGGCCGACAATTTGTTGTATGCCACGCTGGCAGTGAACCAGGTACCGAGCTCCGGGAAAATCGTCATCGGCCAGATCCATGCCTATCAAAGCCAGAAACCTCTGGTGAAGGTCGAGTACCAATACAAAACCAGTACGGCCACCGGCAATATCGTCGCCAAGGTCCGGATGCATCCCGATGACGATACAGGGCGGGTGATCATCGTTGCGACAGGGGTGAAACTCGACCAGGAGTTCAACTACCTCATCCACCTCAGCCCCGGCGGGGCCTTGGGCATCAGCGCGGCAGGTTATCAGTGGGATACGCAAATCAGCACAACCTGGCGCAACAAGCCGCTGTACTTCAAGGCCGGGGTCTATGTGCAGGACAACACCGGGTACACCACCGAAGGCGGGAAAGTGACCTTCAGCAAGCTGGATATCGATCACAATCAATGATGTCGGGGCACCGTTGACCCTGTGGGAGCGGGCTTGCTCGCGAAGGCGTAACATCAGGCGACATTGATGTTGAATGACACAACGCTTTCGCGAGCAAGCCCGCTCCCACACTGACCGCGTCGACGATGGATCATCGCCCACAAAAAACCCGCCTCGCGGCGGGTTCTTCATTTGTGCAGCTTAACGCCCGGTCTTAGTTGACCTTGGCGTTCAACTCACCTTTCAGGTAACGCTGATACATGCCTTCCAGCGAGATCGCCTTGATCTTCGAAGCGTTGCCGGCAGTGCCGAAGGCTTCGTAGCGAGCGATGCACACGTCGCGCATGGCGGTGACGGTGGCGCCGAAGAATTTACGTGGGTCGAACTCGCTCGGGTTGGTGGCCATCAGGCGACGCATGGCGCCAGTGGATGCCAGGCGCAGGTCGGTGTCGATGTTGACCTTGCGCACGCCGTGCTTGATGCCTTCGACGATTTCTTCAACCGGTACGCCGTAGGTTTCCTTGATGTCGCCGCCGTACTGGTTGATGATCGCCAGCCACTCTTGCGGAACCGAAGACGAACCGTGCATCACCAGGTGAGTGTTCGGAATGCGCTTGTGGATTTCCTTGATGCGGTCGATCGCCAGCACGTCGCCGGTAGGCGGCTTGGTGAACTTGTAGGCGCCGTGGCTGGTGCCGATGGCAATGGCCAGGGCATCAACCTGAGTGCGTTTTACGAAGTCAGCGGCTTCTTCCGGGTCGGTCAGCATCTGGCTGTGATCCAGAACGCCTTCGGCGCCGATGCCGTCTTCTTCACCGGCCATGCCGGTTTCCAGCGAACCCAGGCAACCCAGCTCGCCTTCTACCGAAACGCCGCAGGCGTGAGCCATGGCCACGGTCTGCTGGGTGACACGCACATTGTAGTCGTAGTCGGTCGGGGTCTTGCCGTCTTCGCCCAGGGAACCGTCCATCATCACCGAGCTGAAGCCCAACTGGATGGAGCGCTGGCAGACGTCAGGGCTGGTGCCGTGGTCCTGGTGCATGCACACCGGGATGTGCGGGAATTCTTCGATTGCCGCCAGGATCAGGTGACGCAGGAACGGTGCACCGGCGTATTTGCGAGCACCGGCCGAAGCCTGGACGATCACCGGGGAGTCAGTCTTGTCAGCGGCTTCCATGATGGCGCGCATCTGCTCAAGGTTGTTGACGTTGAAGGCTGGAACGCCGTAGCCGAACTCGGCTGCGTGGTCCAGCATCTGGCGCATGCTGATAAGTGCCATTGTGTGTGTCTCTCCCGGTTGAGGGTCGTTAATCGTGCCAGCCTGCCGTAGCGGCGGCGGCTATTCAAGTTATTGCAGATCGGGGGTTGAGCCCGGGCTGCGAATTCGGTACTGCAAAAAACCTGTGTCGCTGAAACCTTGTGGCGAGGGGGCTTGCCCCCGTTCGGCTGCGCAGCAGCCGCAAATCAAACGCCGCGTTCTTTCAGAAGCACCGCGCCAGCCTGCTTCGGGAGCGCTTCGCACTCCAACGGGGGCAAGCCCCCTCGCCACAAAAGCTCGCTCCCATCTTTGGATCTCTGTTATTCGGTTTTACAACCACGGCCGATCAAATCATTGGTGGCGACCCAGTAAACCAGGCCTTCCTCACCTTTTATGTGAAACGCCAGCATGTCATTGCTGTACAGCGAACCCGATGCACCCGGTTCCTGCTTCAAGCGGTAGACCTGATCGGCACCGCCCAGGCGCACATCGACTTCGTTACGGCTGTCGTCGGTGTAGCGCCACAGCACTTTGGCCTGGCTGTCGCAGGTCCAGGTGGTCCAGTTATCCACAGGTGCGGACGACTGGAACGGGTTCAACTGATCCATCTGAGCACAACCGACCAACAGCGCCAGCGCCGTAACGGCGATAAAACCTTTCATCCGTGTCCCTCGACTGGCGGCGCACGCTGCCAGCCCTGAGTAATGAGTCAGACCCGTCAAGGGCAGCCATGTTCCTTGGCGGGCGTCCGGGTCTCGTATTTGTCCAGGCCTTCGGGCCCGGAACGCTTGTTGAGCACCGGGTTGGTTTCGGCCTGCCAGTCAGCCTGGTAGCAGCCTTTGTCCGACTCGGACGGCGCCGGTTCCGCAGTGGCCTTCGGGTTACTCCCGCACGCCACCAGCGAACCTGCGACGATCAACAACGCTAACGTCTTGACCATGTCAACACTCCCTTGCCTGGTCAAACGGGCGACCCTCAGGCCTTGGCCCGACTTTCCAGGACTTCAACGGCTGGCAGCACCTTGCCTTCGACGAACTCGAGGAATGCGCCGCCACCGGTAGAAATGTAGGAGATCTGCTCGGCCACGCCATATTTGTCGATGGCAGCCAGGGTGTCGCCACCGCCGGCAATGGAGAACGCCGCGCTGTCTGCGATGGCCTGGGCCAGCACTTTGGTGCCATTGCCGAACTGGTCGAACTCGAACACGCCGACCGGACCATTCCACAGGATGGTCTTGGACGATTTCAGCAGTTCGGCGAAGTTCGCCGCGGTCTGCGGGCCGATGTCCAGGATCATGTCGTCGGCAGCGACGTCGGCGATCAGCTTGACGGTCGCAGTGGCGCTTTCAGCGAATTCCTTGGCAACCACCACGTCCACTGGCAGCGGCACGCTGACTTTGGCGGCGATGGCGCGAGCGGTGTCGAGCAGGTCCGGCTCGTACAGCGACTTGCCGACCGGGTGACCGGCAGCGGCCAGGAAGGTGTTGGCAATGCCGCCGCCGACGATCAACTGATCGCAGATCTGGCTCAGGCTGTTCAGTACGTCGAGTTTGGTCGACACCTTGGAGCCGGCGACGATGGCCGCCATCGGCTGGGCCGGAGCGCCCAGGGCCTTGCCCAGTGCGTCCAGTTCAGCGGCCAGCAGCGGGCCGGCAGCGGCGACTTTGGCGAACTTGGCCACGCCGTGGGTCGAACCCTCGGCACGGTGAGCGGTGCCGAAGGCGTCCATCACGAACACGTCGCACAGGGCAGCGTATTGCCGGGCCAGTTCATCGGCGTTCTTTTTCTCGCCTTTGTTGAAGCGCACGTTTTCGAACAGCACGATGTCGCCGGCCTTGACGTCAACACCGCCCAGGTAATCGGCCACCAGCGGCACTTCACGGCCCAGGGCACGGCTCAGGTAGTCGGCAACCGGCTTGAGGCTGTTCTCGGCCGAGAACTCGCCTTCGGTCGGACGGCCAAGGTGCGAGCAGACCATCACGGCCGCGCCTTTTTCCAGGGCCAGCTTGATGGTCGGCAGCGAGGCCAGGATACGCGCATCGCTGGTGACAACACCGTCCTTGACTGGGACGTTGAGGTCTTCGCGGATCAATACGCGCTTACCTTGCAGATCGAGGTCGGACATCTTCAACACGGTCATGGGTCGCACTTCCTACGGTTTTTTGAAGTTGCTGTTTGCAGATAGTGTTCTGCAACGTCCAGCATTCGGTTGGCAAAACCCCATTCGTTGTCGAACCAGGCCAGGATGTTCACCAGCCGTGGGCCGGAAACGCGGGTCTGACTGGCATCGACGATCGCCGAATGTGGGTCATGGTTGAAATCACAGCTTGCGTGGGGTAACTCGGTGTAAGCCAGCAGGCCTTTGAGCGGGCCGCTGGTGGCGGCTTCGCGCAGGATCCGGTTGACCTCGGTGGCGTCGGTCGCGGTGGCGGTCTGCATCGTGATATCGAGGCAGGACACGTTGACCGTCGGCACCCGCACGGCTTTGGCCTGAATTCGTCCGGCAAGTTCCGGCAACAGGCGTTCGATACCACGCGCCAGACCGGTGGACACTGGAATCACCGACTGGAACGCCGAACGGGTGCGGCGCAGGTCTTCGTGGTGATAGGCATCGATGACCGGCTGATCGTTCATCGCCGAGTGAATGGTGGTAATCGACACGTAATCCAGGCCAATGGCCTGATTCAGCAGGCGCAACAGCGGCACGCCGCAGTTGGTAGTGCAGGACGCGTTGGACACCAGCAGTTCATCGCCGGTCAGGCAATCCTGGTTCACGCCGTAGACAATGGTCGCGTCGACATCGGTCTCGCTGGCCATCGGCTGGGAAAACAGCACACGCGGGGCGCCGGCGTCGAGGAAACGCTGGCCGTCTTCGCGAGTGTGATAAGCGCCGGAACACTCCAGCACCAGATCGATGCCCAGGGATGCCCAATCGATGCCTTCGGGGGTGGCACTGCGCAGGACCTTCACGCAGTCGCCATTAATATGCAGACAATCGCCGTCGACTTTCACTTCGCCGGGGAACCGGCCATGGGTGGAGTCGAAGCGTGTCAGGTATTCGATGCTGGCCATGTCCGCCAGATCGTTGATCGCGACAATTTCAAACCCGGCCTTGTCGCCTCGCTCGAACAACGCACGCAAGACGCAACGACCAATCCGGCCGTAGCCGTTGAGTGCAACTTTGTAGGGACGCGGTTGAGGCATGGGGTTCTCGATAGACGCAGTCAGACGAATTTTCGCTAACAACACACCCTTGTAGGAGCGAGCTTGCTCGCGATGGACTTCAGGACAACGCGTTCATCCAGACAGCCAGCGTTATCATTAACGACCATCGCGAGCAAGCTCGCTCCTACAGGGGATCACGGTGGCCAGGGCCACCGCGTCGTGTTTTAGTCTTCCAGCAACTCTTCAGCCTGACCCAGGATGTTTTCCAGGGTGAAGCCGAACTCTTCGAACAAGGCCGACGCAGGTGCCGACTCGCCGTAGGTGGTCATGCCGATCACGCGGCCTTCCAGGCCCACGTACTTGTACCAGTAGTCCGCGTGAGCGGCCTCGATGGCGATACGTGCGCTGACCTGCAACGGCAGGACCGATTGCTTGTAGCCGGCGTCCTGGGCATCGAACACGCTGGTGCACGGCATGGAAACCACGCGAACCTTGCGGCCCTGCTCGGTCAGTTTGTCGAAGGCCTGAACAGCCAGGCCGACTTCCGAACCGGTAGCGATCAGGATCAGCTCAGGCTCGCCCGCGCAGTCCTTCAACACGTAACCGCCACGCGCGATCTCTTCGATCTGAATCGCATTGCGGGTTTGGTGCTGCAGGTTCTGACGCGAGAAGATCAGGGCCGAAGGGCCGTCCTTGCGCTCCAGCGCATACTTCCAGCACACCGCCGATTCAACGGCGTCGGCTGGACGCCAGGTGTCGAGGTTCGGCGTGCAGCGCAGGCTGGCCAGTTGCTCGATTGGCTGGTGAGTCGGGCCGTCTTCGCCCAGACCGATGGAGTCGTGGGTGTAGACGTGGATCACGCGCTGCTTCATCAGGGCCGACATGCGCACTGCGTTGCGGGCGTACTCCATGAACATCAGGAAGGTCGCGCCGTAAGGAACCAGGCCGCCGTGCAGGGCAACACCGTTCATGATCGCGGTCATGCCGAACTCGCGCACGCCGTAGTACATGTAGTTGCCGCTGGCGTCTTCGGCGGTAACGCCCTTGCAACCTTTCCACAGGGTCAGGTTGGAACCGGCCAGGTCAGCCGAACCGCCGAGGAACTCGGGCAGCAGCGGGCCAAATGCGTTCAGTGCATTCTGGCTGGCTTTACGGCTGGCGATGGTTTCGCCCTTGGCAGCCACTTCGGCGATGTAGGCCGCGGCTTTTTCGCTGAAGTCAGCTGGCAGTTCACCGCTCAGGCGACGAATCAGTTCGTTGGCTTCAGTCGGGAAGGCAGCGGAGTAGGCAGCAAAACGCTGGTCCCACTCGGCTTCGACAGCTTTACCTGCTTCCTTGGCGTCCCACTCGGCGTAGATGTCGGCCGGGATTTCGAACGGGCCGTGGTTCCACTTCAGCGCCGCACGGGTCAGGGCGATTTCCGCGTCACCCAGCGGGGCGCCGTGGCAGTCTTCCTTGCCTTGCTTGTTCGGCGAACCGAAGCCGATGGTGGTCTTGCAGCAGATCAGGGTTGGCTGCGTGCTTTTGCGCGCAGTGTCGATCGCGGTCTTGATCTCTTCCGGATCGTGACCGTCAACGTTGCGGATCACTTGCCAGTTGTAGGATTCGAAACGCTTCGGCGTGTCGTCGGTGAACCAGCCTTCGACTTCGCCGTCGATGGAGATACCGTTGTCGTCGTAGAAGGCGATCAGCTTGCCCAGGCCCAGGGTACCCGCCAGGGAAGCGACTTCGTGGGAAATGCCTTCCATCATGCAGCCATCACCCAGGAACACATAGGTGTGGTGGTCGATGATGTTGTGGCCAGGACGGTTGAACTGCGCTGCCATGACTTTTTCAGCCAAGGCAAAACCCACGGCGTTGGCCAGGCCCTGGCCCAGTGGACCGGTGGTGGTTTCAACGCCCGGGGTGTAGCCGAGTTCCGGGTGGCCCGGGGTGCGGCTGTGCAGTTGACGGAACTGCTTGAGGTCATCGATAGACAGGTCGTAGCCGGTCAGGTGCAGCAGCGAGTAGATCAGCATCGAGCCATGGCCGTTGGACAGCACGAAGCGGTCACGGTCGGCGAACGATGGATTGCTCGGGTTGTGCTTGAGGTAGTCGCGCCAAAGTACCTCGGCGATATCCGCCATACCCATTGGGGCACCGGGATGGCCGCTGTTGGCTTTTTGCACGGCATCCATGCTGAGGGCACGAATGGCGTTGGCACGCTCACGACGGCTAGGCATCGCTGTTCTCCTGGGGGACTTGAATAAAACGAAACGGAAAAAAGGCGAGCATTTTCCCTCACCCGGACGCCTCGGGGCAATGACAGATAGTCATCTGAAGGCGTTTTTCCAATGGATAACGACGTATTCGCCTGATGAAACCTTTCCGCCATCGGTTTGTTGACTGAAGCTAACGTCAAGAAGTGCCATCTATCGAGCAATATCAAAACTTTTTGATATTGCTCTTGCGATGCCTTCGACCCGTGACTAGACTGCCGGCCTTATGAATTTACGCGTGCCCTCCATCCAACATGACGATTGCGATGAGCTGGCGGCCTTGTGCAAGGCTGGCGGCGATCCCCTGCGGTTGAATGTTTTGCGCGCACTGGCCAACGATTCGTTTGGCGTGCTGGAACTGGCGCAGATCTTCGGCATCGGCCAGTCAGGCATGAGCCACCACCTCAAGGTCCTGGCCCAGGCCGACCTGGTGGCAACGCGCCGCGAAGGCAATGCGATTTTTTACCGTCGCGCCCTGCCCCATACCGAACTGCTGGGCGGCAAATTGCACGCTGCCCTGCTCGAAGAAGTGGACAACCTGACGCTGCCAGCCGATGTGCAGGCGCGCATCGCCCAGGTCCACGGGCAACGGGCAGCCGCCAGCCAGGACTTTTTCTCACGGGTAGCGGAGAAGTTTCGCGCCCAGCAAGACTTGATCGCCGGCCTGCCGCAGTACCGCGAAAGCGTGGTGGCCCTGCTCGACAAGTTGAGCCTGGACAAAGACGCCACGGCCATTGAAGTCGGCCCCGGCGATGGCGCATTCCTGCCGGAACTGGCGCGCCGCTTCTCGCAGGTCACGGCGCTGGACAACAGCACCGCGATGCTCGAACTGGCGCGCCAGGTCTGCGAACGCGACAAGCTGACTAACGTTAGCCTGCAATTGGCCGATGCATTGAACGGCGTCAGCCTCAAGGCCGATTGCGTTGTACTGAACATGGTGCTGCATCATTTTGCCGCGCCGGCCGATGCGCTCAAGCACATGGCCAATTTGCTGCAACCAGGCGGTAGCCTGTTGGTGACAGAGTTATGCAGCCACAACCAGAGTTGGGCCAAGGAGGCCTGCGGTGATCTCTGGCTGGGGTTTGAACAGGACGATCTGGCCCGTTGGGCCACCGCTGCGGGACTCGTTCCCGGGGAAAGCCTCTATGTAGGCTTACGTAATGGTTTCCAGATCCAGGTCCGCCACTTTCAGCGACCGGCTGGCGACACTCACCATCGGTAATTTCAGGAAAACATCGAGATGAGCGAATACTCCCTTTTCACCTCCGAGTCCGTGTCTGAAGGGCATCCGGACAAAATCGCCGACCAGATTTCTGATGCGGTGCTGGACGCCATCATTGCTGAAGACAAGTTCGCCCGTGTGGCGTGCGAGACTCTGGTGAAAACGGGCGTGGCCATCATCGCCGGCGAAGTCACCACTTCGGCCTGGGTTGACCTGGAGCAGATCGTTCGTGACGTGATCACCAACATCGGCTACACCAGCTCCGACGTCGGCTTCGACGGCGCCACCTGCGGCGTGATGAACATCATCGGCAAGCAGTCCCCTGACATCAACCAGGGTGTCGACCGTGCCAAGCCTGAAGATCAGGGTGCCGGCGACCAGGGCCTGATGTTCGGCTACGCCAGCAACGAAACAGACGTGCTGATGCCTGCGCCTATCACCTTCTCGCACCAGCTGGTGCAGCGCCAGGCCGAAGCCCGCAAATCCGGCCTGCTGCCTTGGCTGCGTCCGGACGCCAAGTCGCAAGTGACCTGCCGCTACGAAAACGGCAAGGTTGTCGGTATCGACGCGGTCGTCCTGTCGACCCAGCACAACCCGGAAGTGTCGTACAACGACCTGCGCGAAGGCGTGATGGAGTTGATCGTCAAGCACGTGCTGCCTGCCGAACTGCTGAGCAAGGACACCCAGTTCCACATCAACCCGACCGGCCAGTTCATCATCGGCGGCCCGGTGGGTGACTGCGGCCTGACCGGTCGCAAGATCATCGTCGACAGCTACGGCGGCATGGCCCGTCACGGCGGTGGCGCGTTCTCCGGTAAAGATCCATCGAAGGTTGACCGTTCGGCGGCCTACGCCGGTCGTTACGTGGCCAAGAACATCGTTGCCGCCGGCCTGGCCGAGCGTTGCGAGATCCAGGTTTCCTACGCGATCGGTGTTGCCCAACCGACCTCGATCTCGTTGAACACCTTCGGCACCGGCAAGATCAGCGACGACAAGATCGTCAAACTGGTTCGCGAAGTGTTCGACCTGCGTCCATACGCGATCACCACCATGCTCGACCTGCTGCACCCGATGTATCAGGAAACCGCTGCGTACGGCCACTTCGGTCGCACCCCGGCAACCAAGACCGTTGGTGACGACACCTTCACCACGTTCACCTGGGAAAAAACCGACCGCGCCGACGCCCTGCGTTCTGCTGCCGGCCTGTAAGACGTCCCCGCAACACCCCAAGCCCCGCACGGTTCGCGCCCTGCGGGGCTTTTTATTGGCTTGCGCTAGAGACCGCCTTCGCGAGCAGGCTCGCTCCCACATGACTAACTCATAACCCTGTGGGAGCGAGCCTGCTCGCGAAGAGGCCAGCACAGCCACCAGAAATACCCGGCAAAACACCCCCTCGCTGCGCCAACTGATACTGACCTAGCCTTCACACACCTCACCGAGCAAGGACGCTCAAGATGCTTCCCGACCTGCGCCTGTTTTTCGCCGCCCTGCTGACCCTTGCCTGCCTGAATGCCAGCGCCACCGAGTGCCCGGACTGGCCATCCGAACGCGCTCTGAAGGAAGTCGGCACACTGCAACAGCAGATCGACTCATGGGACGACAGCTATCACCGCCAGGGACATTCACTGGTCGCCGATGAACTCTACGACCAGTCCCGCGCGCGACTCACCCAATGGCGCCACTGCTTCAACCTGAACCCGCCCGCAGACCCCTTGCGCACCGCGCGCGGCGCGCTGCCCCACCCCATCGCCCACACCGGCCTGGGCAAATTGCATGATCGGCCCGCCGTCGAAAAATGGCTGCGTGACCGGGTGGACGTCTGGGCCCAGCCTAAAATCGACGGGGTGGCGGTGACCCTGGTTTACCGTAATGGTCAGTTGGCCCAGGCCATCAGCCGCGGCGACGGCGAGAGCGGTCAGGACTGGACGGCTCCGGCACGACAGATTCCGGCCATCCCGCAGCAGCTATCCCGGCCTCGGGATTTGCTCGTGCAAGGCGAACTGTATTGGCGCCTGACCGATCATGTGCAGGCCCGGGCCGGCAGCCTCAACGCTCGCGCCACAGTGGCGGGTTTGATGGCGCGCAAAGTATTGAGCACCGAACAGGCCGCCGGCATCGACCTGTTTGTCTGGGACTGGCCCCAAGGGCCGACAGGCACTCTCGCCCGGGCAGAAGCACTGACGGCGCTGGGCTTCCCGGATACCACAGCCTACAGCCAGCCAATCACCTCCGTCTTCGATGCCGAACGCTGGCGCGAATACTGGTATCGCGCCTCCCTGCCCTTTGCCAGCGACGGCATCGTCCTGCGCCAGAACCAGCGCCCGGCCGCCGGACGCTGGCAAGCCCGGCCACCCTACTGGGCCATCGCCTGGAAATATCCCTTCGCCCAGGCACTGGCCGAAGTCCGCCAGGTTCATTTCAAAATCGGCCGGACCGGGCGGATCACTCCGGTACTTGAACTGACCCCGGTGATGCTCGATGACCGGCAGATCAACCGCGTCAGCGTCGGCTCGTTGCAACGCTGGCGGGCGCTGGACATACGTCCGGGTGATCAGGTCGCCATCAGCCTGGCCGGGCTGACCATTCCCAGGCTCGATAGCGTCGTGTTGCGCAGCAGCGAGCGCGCCGAATTGAATGTGCCGAAGGCAGCGGACTTTCATTCATTGAGTTGCTGGCAGCCAACTCCGGGTTGTGAGGGCCAATTTCTCGCACGCCTGACCTGGCTCAGCGGCAAACAGGGTCTGGCGCTACCCTATGTCGGTCCGGGCACTTGGGAAAAACTTCTTGCAACAGGTCGCCTGAACGGTCTGCTGGATTGGTTAACCCTTGATGCCCAAGAGCTTGCTACCATTGACGGTTTCGGCGAACGCGGTGCGGCTCGCCTTGCAGACAGCTTCGACCGGGCCCGGCAACGCCCGTTCGCGCACTGGCTGAAAGCCCTGGGATTGCCGCCGACAGGTCCGGTGCCTCTCGGCGATTCATGGCAGACGCTGGCGCAGCGAGACATCGAGCAATGGCAGGCCGAGGCCGGTATCGGGCCGGGACGCGCGGCGCAACTGAACGCTTTTTTCCGCAATCCGCAGGTCCTGGCCTTGAGTGAAACGTTACGTGAAACGGGGATTGACGGCTTTTAGCTGCCGACCCTGTGCCCACCGGGAACCCCTGGGGACCGCTGGGCTCCAACAAGCCATTGCCACACCGGCCCGCTTGCCTTCTTACATGGAGCTTTTATGAAATTTCTTTCACCGCTCGCCCTCCTGGCCCTGTGCAGCATGCTGGCAACCCCGTTGATGGCGGACGAGGAAGCGCCGGGGCTGTCCGGTTGCGCAGCCAAGAAGCAAGGTATCGTCAACCAGATCGAATTGGCCAAGGTCCACGGCAACGCCGACCAGCAGGCCGGCCTGGAAAAGGCCCTGAGCGAAGTCGAAGCCAACTGCACCGACGCCTCGCTGAAGAAGGAGCGGGAAAACAAGGTGCTCGACGCCAGGCACGAAGTCAGCAAGCGTCAGGCAGACCTCGACAAGGCCATGAGCAAAGGCGACCCCGACAAGATCAACACGCGCAAAGACAAACTCGCCGATGCCCGCAAGGAATTGCAGGACGCTTTGGATGAGCTGGATAAGTAAGTACAGATAAGGAACAAAGATTTCGGTGTTGCCAAAGCAGTCTTCGCGAGCAGGCTCGCTCCCACAGGGTTATGAGACCACCTGTGGGAGCGGGCTTGCTCGCGAAGGCGTCAAACCGAACAACGCAAATCAATGATCCCGAAACGCCTTATGACACGCACTGCAAGCATCTTCGACTTTCTGCACCGCCGGCCCCAGGTTGCTGGCCTTGTAGGGTTGAATCTGACTGGCGATCACCAATTCACCGGTGGCGGATTCAAGATCGCGGGCCATGCCCTGAAAGCGTGCCTGCTGCTCCCAGACATCGCTCTTGGCGCTGGTGTGATCCTCCTCGCGCGCCTGCGGAAAATGCTGCCACGGCTCACGGGACAACCCATCGAGCTTCACCGCGCCCTCAGCGAATTTCGGGCCATCGAACGGAATACGCCCGCGCAACATGCCGCCCAGGTCTTCGCCGGTCTTGAGCATCTGCTTGAAAATGGCCTTGCGCTGACCGAGCGGCGAGTTGGGGTCAACACCGCCACAAGCGGACAATGTCAGGCAGGCCAGCAATACAACAGAAAGTCTATTAAGAGTCATGGTGGCTTCAGGTCACGGGAAACGGCGGCCAGTATCCTCGCGTCATCGGCAAAGACCAATAGCCCTATTATCAATAAGGGTTGCTTGAGCGCATGGAGCGATCAGGCAACCGGCAAAGGAATCACTCCATGAACAGCCGTTTCAAGGCATGGCGTCACAGCCTGGCCTGGACCCTGCCAATGATGGCCCTGCTCGCAGGCTGCACCGGTGGCGACAAGCAACAACCGAAAACCCATGCCCTGGCCACTTACTCCAGCGCTACATGGGAAGCGCTGCCGGCGGTGTCCGACACCGACCTGGTCGCCGGTTTCGGCTCCTGGCGCAGCGCCTGCACCCGACTCAAGGCCGACCCGGTCTGGGGTGGCACCTGCGCGGCGGCGGCCAACGTGCCGCAAACCGCCAGCGACATTCGCGGTTTTCTCAAACAGAATCTCGATGTGTATGGCCTGCGCGCCGCCAACGACAACCCCAACGGCTTGATCACCGGCTACTACGAGCCGGTCTATCCGGGCAGCCTGACCCAGACCGGCACGGCCAATGTCCCGGTCTATGGCGTCCCAGAAGACATGATCATTGTCGCCCTCGACAGTATTTACCCGGAACTCAAGGGCAAACGCCTGCGCGGTCGACTTGAAGGTCGCGTGCTCAAGCCGTACGACGATGCGGCCACCATCGAGAGCAAAGGAGTCAAGGCACCGGTCGTGGCCTGGCTGACCGATCCGATGAACCTGCAATTCCTGCAAATCCAGGGCTCGGGTCGTATCCAGCTCGATAACGGCCGCCAGTTGCGCATCGCCTATGCCGACCAGAACGGCCACCCGTATCGACCGATCGGCCGCTGGCTGGTGGAACAGGGCGAGTTGAAAAAAGAAGACGTGACCATGGGCGCCATCAGCACCTGGGCCAAGGCCAATCCGTCGCGGATTCCCGAACTGCTCGGCAGCAACCCCAGCTATGTGTTCTTCACCCGTAACCCGGACAGCAACGAAGGTCCGCGCGGTTCGTTGAACGTACCCTTGACCGCCGGCTACAGCGCAGCCGTGGATCGCAAGGTGATTCCACTGGGTAGCCTGCTGTGGCTGTCCACCACCAAGCCGGACGGCACAGCCCTGGTTCGCCCCGTAGCAGCACAGGACACCGGCGGCGCGATTGCCGGTGAAGTCCGGGCGGATCTGTTCTGGGGCACCGGCGATGCGGCCGGGCAACTGGCCGGGGACATGAAACAGCAGGGGCAGATCTGGATGCTCTGGCCCAAAGGTGCGGCGTTACCGCAAGTGCCGCAGGTGGCGGATGCGGTTAAAACCAATCCTTGAGTCTCGCATCGCCTGACAGACAGCTTTCGCGAGCAAGCCCGCTCCCACACCGGATCACTGTCGAACACAGAATCTGTGTCCACTGAGGATCAAATGTGGGAGCGGGCTTGCTCGCGAAGAGGCCCTGATTAGCGCCTGAGACTCAGACGGACACCACAAAGAAACTCACGATCAACGCCATCCCCACGAACCACATCAATGACCGCAGCGCCGCCAAGTCCGCCAGATAGAAAATGATGAAAAGCAGACGGCTGGTGATGAACAACACCGACAACACATTGATGGTCACCAATTCGGCGTTGCCCGCCAGGTGCGCCACGATCACCGCGGCTGCAAACGCCGGCGTCACTTCAAAACTGTTCAGCTGCGCCGCATTTGCCCGCTTGCCCAAGCCCTCCAGGGAATCGAGAAACCCTCGTGGATCATGATTGTCTTTCAGTCGGAACCCGCCACTGATCTTCGCGACACCCGTGCACAGATACGGCAGGAAGATCGCAATCAAAATGCACCACAGAGCAACCGTCATTACGCAGTCCCTTCTTCAAGTTGTAGAAAATCGAATCCATCAACGGCGATCAAAACTTCATCACCAGTATGCCGATCAGCACCAGCCCACAGGCTAAGAGGCGTGGCCCGCCAAAAGGTTCTTTGAGGTAACGCATGCCAAACAGCACCACCAGAATGACGCTGATCTCGCGCAGCGCCGCCGCTTCTGCAATCGAGCCCAATTGCATCGCCCACAGCACCAGAGCGTAGCTGAACAACACGCAAAACCCGACCGCCAGGCCCAGGCGCCACTGCTCGCGCCAGAACAGCATGAACGCGGGGCGCTTGCGCACCAATGCCAACAATGGAAACGGCCAGGCACTGAGCAAGGTGACCCAGACCAGGTAATCCAGTGGATGGGACCAGCGCCGCAAGGCCTGACCGTCGATGTAGGTGTAGCAACCGATGCACAGGCCGATCAACGCCACCACCGGAAGCATCGACCACGGCAAACGCGCACCGCCACCACCCTGCCAGAGCAGGCACAGCATGCCGACCGGGATCAGCAGGATTCCGAAAATCTGCTGATGGGTCAGCACCTCCCCGGCAAAAATCAGCGTCAGCGCCAGCACCACCAACGGTGACAGGCCGCGCATCAGCGGATAAACCAGCCCGAGGTCGCCGACCCGATAGGCCTGGATCAGCAAGTAGCGGTAGAGCAACTCGAACGCCGCCGAGGCCAGGATCCACGGCCAGATCTCCAGCGGCGGCATGCTCAGGAACGGCACCATCAGCGCGACAAAGAGCAGCGCCACGCTGTCCATGCAGGCCACCACCAACAGCCGCTCCGCACTGAACTTGATCAGGGTATTCCACGCCGCGTGCAACAGCGCCGCCACCAACACCAACGCCGTCGCAAGCACGGCTCACTCCTTTTGTTGTCTACACGATCCCTGTAGGAGCGAGCTTGCTCGCGATGGACGTTAACGATAACGCGTGCTGTCTGGATAAACGCGTCGACTTGACGTCTTTCGCGAGCAAGCTCGCTCCTACAGAGAATCCGGGTAGAGAATTGATTCGCCATATGTCAGCAGCTGTTTATACTGCAAACGACCACGCCGCACTCAGTTGCGCATAGACCAATTCCAATAAAAATCCTGCCCCGCCCGCTCTCGTCGAGAACGGTCGTCGGCCTGCGTATGCCTGATCACAGCGTCAAGACTACCGACAGAGACCTTGCGCATGCCACTCGCTTTGCTTGCCCTCGCTGTTGCCGCCTTCGGCATCGGCACCACCGAATTCGTCATCATGGGCCTGTTGCCCGACGTCGCCCGCGATCTCGGCGTCAGCATTCCCGATGCCGGATTGCTGATCACCGGTTACGCCCTGGGTGTGGTGTTCGGTGCGCCGATCCTCGCCGTCGGCACCGCCAACATGCCGCGCAAAGCCACCCTGCTGGGCATGACGCTGATGTTCATCCTCGGCAATATGCTCTGCGCGCTGGCACCGAATTACGCCACGCTGATGGCCGCGCGGGTGATCACGGCACTCTGCCACGGCGCATTTTTCGGCATCGGTTCGGTGGTGGCTGCCGGGCTGGTGGCACCCAACAAACGGGCCCAGGCGATTGCCATGATGTTCACCGGCCTGACCCTGGCCAACGTGCTCGGCGTGCCATTGGGTACCGCGCTCGGGCAATACGCGGGTTGGCGCTCGACGTTCTGGGCGGTGTCGGTGATCGGTGTGCTGGCCGCGATTGCGCAATGGGTCTGGCTGCCGAAAAACATCGCGATGGATAAAGCCAACCTGGCCAGCGAGTTCAAGGTGCTGGGCAAGGCCAACGTGCTGCTGGCCCTGGGCATGAGCGTACTGGCCTCGACCAGCCTGTTCAGTGTGTTCACTTACATCGCGCCGATCCTGCAGGACATCACTGGCGTCAGCCCCCACGGCGTCACCATCATGTTGCTGCTGTTCGGCGTTGGCTTGACCGCCGGCAGCATGCTCGGCGGTCGTCTGGCGGACAGCCGCTTGCTGCCATCGCTGGTGGGCATGGCATTGGCAGTGCTGGTGGTGCTGGCGGCATTCACACAAACCAGCCAATCGGTGATCCCGGCGGCAATCACACTGGTGCTGTGGGGGACGTTCGCCTTCGCGCTGTGCCCGATCCTGCAACTGCTGATCATCGATCAGGCCCATGAAGCACCGAACCTCGGCTCAACGCTGAACCAGAGTGCCTTCAACCTCGGCAACGCCGCCGGCGCATGGATTGGCGGCCTGGTAGTGGCCAGCGGCGCGGACCTGGCGGACTTGCCGTGGACCGGCGCACTGGTCAGCGGCTTGACCGTGCTGACCGCACTGTTCTTCATCTATCGCCAGCGTCGCGGTGCGGCTGCGCTGAATGTAGCGGGCTGAGCATCACCTTGATGGTTTTTTGATCTTCTGCGGATCAGCAGCTTCGCTCTGATCCGCTGATGCTTTCGGCGGCCCGCTTTCGCTGCGAATCTGCGCATGACTGATCAGCGCGAAAATAAAGCTGCCACCTATGATGTTCCCCACCAGCGTCGGCCCGGCGAACACCAGCCAGAAGTCCTTCCACGGCAACTCCCCGGCAAACACCAGATACGAAACCTCCAACGAGCCGACGACGATGTGGGTGAAGTCTCCCAGCGCCATGAGGTAGGTGATGAGGATGATGATCCACATCTTGGCGCTCTCCATGGACGGAATCATCCAGACCATGGTCGCGATCATCCAGCCGGAAACGATGCCCTTGGCGAACATCTGGCTGGCGTGGTTTTCCATGACCTTGCGACCGATATCGAGGAAGGCGACGTCGGTCTTGCTGTCGAAAATCGGCAGCTCCAGCATCACGTACGCCACCAGCAAGGTGCCGCTGAGGTTACCGATCAGCACCACCGTCCACAGCCGCAGCAGACGGCCGAAGTTGGCCAGGGTCGGCTTCGTCATCACCGGCAGCACGGCGGTCAGGGTGTTTTCGGTGAACAGTTGCTGACGCGCGAGGATCACCGCGAGGAAACCGGCGCAATAACCGAAACTGGCGATCACCTTGAATCCCTCGCCGTCCGGCAGGCGCGAATTGAGCAGGCCCATGCCCATCAGCGACAGGCCCATGGTCAACCCCGCCGCCAGCGCCGACCACCACAAAGCGGCAATGCTGCGCTCCAGCTCCTGATCGCCCTGGGTGCGGATGATCTCGTGCAACACGGCGGCACGGGGCGGCTGGCTCTTTTCGACATCGTGCTCTTCTTGCGCCGAAAGATTCGGGGTCTTGCCGTCTTGTGCCGAGTTCATGATGTGCGCAACCAGTGGCGGGCTATTTAGCTACGACACGCGGGGTTCACGGCTGTTCAGTGCCCAGACAAATCTTCAGCGAATGCAGAACCGCTTTCGCGAGCAAGCCCGCTCCCACATTGGAATGCGTTTCAAATGTGGGAGCGGGCTTGCTCGCGAAGAAAACGACGCCGATCTTACTGAACGGCGTCATCGTCCTGGAACTGGTCTTTGACGTACTTGATCTCGGTCCGGCCGTGGGGCGCCGGCAAGCCGTCTTCACCGAGGTTGACGAAGACCATTTTCTCGACCGTGAGGATGCTCTTGCGGGTGATCTTGTTGCGCACTTCGCAGGTCAGGGTGATCGAAGTACGGCCGAACTCGGTGGCGGTGATGCCCAGCTCGATGATGTCGCCCTGGCGCGAGGCGCTGACGAAGTTGATTTCGGAAATGTACTTGGTCACCACACGCTGGTTGCCCAACTGGACGATGGCGTAGATCGCCGCCTCTTCGTCGATCCAGCGCAACAGACTGCCGCCGAACAACGTGCCGTTAGGGTTGAGGTCTTCGGGTTTTACCCATTTGCGGGTGTGGAAATTCATGTTCACTCCTGAACGTCTTGCCGAATGATGCTGACCATCATGGCAGAGCCCGACCCAGAGCTCTATTGAGCATCGACTATGGTCTCGATTACCGTTCGGACATTGACCGACAGAAACGCTTTGGAAGATCAGCATAGCCCGCTATAATCGCCACCGTTTCAAAACGGTCATCATCACTTGATACCGTTTTCCCGCCACCTGTCCGAGGGGCGCTGCAGCAGGTTCGACCTGTCAGGCTCGGATGGGGCGTTGCCTGGCCTTAAGCCAGACACTAAACGCACAACGGCGCCCATTCGCATACATTACGAATGGAGGCTCTTCATGAGCGCTGTTATCACGCCTGCAGATTTTACCGATTACAAAGTCGCCGACATGTCCCTGGCTGCCTGGGGCCGTCGCGAAACCATCATCGCCGAATCCGAAATGCCAGCCCTGATGGGTCTGCGTCGCAAGTACTCCGAAGAGCAACCGCTCAAGGGCGCGAAGATCCTCGGCTGCATCCACATGACCATTCAGACTGCCGTGCTGATCGAAACCCTGGTTGCCCTGGGTGCCGAAGTGCGCTGGTCGTCCTGCAACATTTTCTCGACTCAGGATCAGGCCGCCGCTTCCATCGCCGCTGCCGGCATCCCGGTTTTCGCCTGGAAAGGTGAAACCGAACAAGAGTACGAGTGGTGCCTGGAGCAAACCATCCTCAAGGATGGCCAGCCATGGGACGCCAACATGATCCTCGACGACGGCGGCGACCTGACCGAGCTGCTGCACAAGAAGTACCCACAGGTTCTGGATCGCGTCCACGGCGTGACCGAAGAAACCACCACCGGCGTTCACCGCCTGCTGGACATGCTGGCCAAGGGCGAGCTGAAAATCCCGGCCATCAACGTCAACGACTCGGTGACCAAGAGCAAGAACGACAACAAGTACGGCTGCCGTCACAGCCTGAACGATGCCATCAAACGCGGCACCGACCACCTGCTGTCCGGCAAGCAAGCGCTGGTCATCGGCTACGGTGACGTGGGCAAGGGTTCCGCTCAGTCCCTGCGTCAGGAAGGCATGATCGTCAAGGTTTCCGAAGTTGACCCGATCTGCGCCATGCAAGCCTGCATGGACGGTTTCGAAGTGGTTTCGCCGTTCATCGACGGTATCAACAACGGTACCGAAGCCAGCATCGACAAGGCACTGCTGGGCAAGATCGACCTGATCGTGACCACCACCGGCAACGTCAATGTTTGCGATTCGAACATGCTCAAGGCCCTGAAGAAGCGCGCTGTTGTCTGCAACATCGGCCACTTCGACAACGAAATCGACACCGCTTTCATGCGCAAGAACTGGGCATGGGAAGAAGTGAAGCCACAGGTTCACAAGATCCACCGTACCGGCGCTGGCGATTTCGACCCGCAGAACGACGACTACCTGATCCTGCTGGCCGAAGGCCGCCTGGTTAACCTGGGCAACGCCACCGGCCACCCGAGCCGCATCATGGACGGTTCGTTCGCCAACCAGGTTCTGGCGCAGATCTTCCTGTTCGGCCAGAAGTACGCCGACCTGTCGCCAGCCCAGAAAGCCGAGCGCCTGACCGTTGAAGTACTGCCGAAGAAACTCGACGAAGAAGTAGCCCTGGAAATGGTCCGTGGCTTCGGCGGCGTTGTGACTCAACTGACCAAGACCCAGGCCGACTACATCGGCGTGACCGTCGAAGGTCCGTTCAAGCCGCACGCTTACCGCTACTGATACGCCCTGCCGCTCCCTTGTAGGAGCGAGCTTGCTCGCGATGGACGTCAACGATAACGCGTGCTGTCTGGATAAACGCGTTGCCTTTACGTTTTTCGCGAGCAAGCTCGCTCCTACAGGGAGCCTGCGTCCGGCTTACGTGTTTCCAAGGATATGACCATGTCCCAAGATCGTCGCTACAGCTTCGAATTCTTCCCTACGAAGACCGATGCTGGGCAAGAAAAGCTGCTCGCCACTGCTCGCCAGCTGGCCACCTACAACCCCGATTTCTTCTCCTGCACCTACGGCGCTGGCGGTTCGACCCGTGATCGCACGCTGAACACTGTGTTGCAGCTGGAAAGCGAAGTCAAAATCCCTGCCGCTCCGCACCTGTCCTGCGTCGGCGACAGCAAGGACGACCTGCGCGGCCTGCTGGCCCAGTACAAGGCCGCCGGCATCAAGCGCATCGTTGCCCTGCGCGGTGACCTGCCTTCGGGCATGGGCATGGCCAGCGGTGAAATGCGCCACGCCAATGACCTGGTTGAGTTCATTCGTGAAGAAACCGGTGATCATTTCCACATCGAAGTTGCCGCTTACCCGGAAATGCATCCGCAAGCGCGCAACTTCGAAGACGATGTCGCCAACTTCGTGCGCAAGGCCAATGCCGGCGCCGACAGCGCGATCACCCAGTACTTCTTCAACGCCGACTGCTACTTCTACTTCGTGGAACGCGTGCGGGCATTGGGCGTGGACATCCCGATCGTGCCGGGCATCATGCCGATCACCAACTACAGCAAGCTGGCGCGCTTCTCCGATGCCTGCGGTGCGGAAATCCCGCGCTGGATCCGCAAGCAACTGGAAGCCTACGGCGACGACACCCAGAGCATTCAGCGCTTTGGCGAACAAGTCATCACCGAGATGTGCGAACAACTGCTGCAAGGTGGCGCTCCAGGGCTGCACTTCTACACGCTGAACCAGGCTGAAGCGAGCCTGGCGGTGTGGAACAACCTGAAGTTGCCGCGTTAAGCAAAGCAAGATCAAAAGATCGCAGCCTGCGGCAGCTCCTACAGGAGCTGCCGCAGGCTGCGATCTTTTGCTTCAACGCCCTATAAATGTGCAGCAATCCACGGAGTTAGAGCATCTGCGGTCAGTTTCTGGCTCTTTCCGGTTTCTCGTCGTAATCTCAAGCCCATGCCTTTGATCACGCAGTTAATCGCCGTGCTTGTCTTCACTTGCCTGAGCTTCGCCGCCCGGGGCGAGAAGTTGCGCATTGTCACCGAGCCGTGGGCGCCTTATGTGTACGAGGACAACGGCAAATCACTGGGGCTGGACTACGAAACCACCGCCATTGTCTTCAAGCGCCTGGGCATCGAAGTGGAGTGGCAGTTCCTGCCATGGAAACGCTGCCTGTCGATGCTTGAATCAGGCCAGGCCGACGGCGCGCTGGACATCTTTCACAGCGATGAGCGTGATGCGACCCTTCTCTACCCCAGCGAACCACTGTCTGAAGTGCAGTTCGTGTTGTTCTACGCCAATGAGCGGCCCCATCCGTTTCGCACCCTTGATGACTTGCGCGGCCTGACCATCGGCACCTCGCCGGGTTACCTGTACAGCAAGGACTTCAGCGACTCCACGTTGTTCACTCGCGAGCCGGCGCCCACCCACGAAGCCAACTTCGGCAAACTCCTGCGCGGACGGATTGACCTGTTGATTACCGACCGCCGGGTCGGCCAGCATTTGCTCGATGAACTGGGCATCCGCGACAAGATCACCGAAAACCCGACGATCATCAGCCAGCAGAGCCAGTTTCTCGCGGTGCGGCGCAATGCGGGCATGGATCTGCTGGTGCAACGTTTCGGCGCCGAACTCAAGCGCTTCAAGCGCGAACCCGCCTACGCCGAACTGAGTGCCCGCTATGGCGCGGAACCGGCCGTGAACATGAAGACTGAAAAGGCTACGGCCGCCACGGAAAAAACCGTTGAGCAGCAGGAAAGCGGCGCGCAGTGATTGCTCTGTTATACTCCGGCCTTCCCGCCAGGCTCACGCCCGGACGCCCGGAATCGTTAAAGGCATCTCAACCCCGCTACTGCGCAGCTTTCAGCCCGCGCGAGCGCTTGCAGACGAGCCTTCGAGACCCAGCAGGACCGGACGGGATTGCGTCCTCTTAAACGCAATTCGCGCCAGGCAAGACTCCCATTGGGCCAAGCCCTAACTAAAACAGGATTACTCATGTCCTTTGCTTCCCTCGGTCTCTCCGAGGCTTTAGTCCGCGCCATCGAGGCAGCGGGCTATACCGAGCCTACTCCGGTGCAACAGCGGGCCATTCCCGCCGTGTTGCAAGGTCGCGACCTGATGGTCGCGGCACAGACAGGTACTGGTAAAACCGGTGGTTTCGCCCTTCCGATCCTGGAGCGGTTGTTCCCCAACGGTCACCCGGACAAATCCCAGCGTCACGGCCCGCGCCAACCGCGCGTGCTGGTCCTGACCCCGACTCGCGAACTCGCCGCGCAAGTGCATGAAAGCTTCAAGGTCTATGCCCGTGACCTGAAGTTCGTCAGCGCCTGCATCTTCGGTGGTGTCGGCATGAACCCGCAGGTTCAGGCCATGTCCCGTGGCGTAGACGTACTGGTGGCCTGCCCTGGCCGCCTGCTCGACCTGGCCGGCCAAGGCAGCGTCGATCTGTCCCACGTGGAAATCCTCGTGCTGGACGAGGCCGACCGCATGCTCGACATGGGTTTCGTCCATGACGTGAAAAAGGTCCTGGCCCGCCTGCCGGCCAAACGCCAGAACCTGCTGTTCTCGGCGACCTTCTCCAAGGACATCACCGACCTCGCCGGCAAGCTGCTGCACAACCCGGAACGCATCGAAGTCACGCCGCCGAACACCACGGTCGAGCGTATCGAACAGCGCGTATTCCGTCTGCCGGCCAGCCACAAGCGTGCCTTGCTGGCGCACCTGATCACCGCTGGCGCCTGGGAACAGGTGCTGGTGTTCACCCGCACCAAGCACGGCGCCAACCGCCTGGCCGAGTACCTGGACAAGCACGGCCTGAGCGCCGTCGCGATCCACGGCAACAAGAGCCAGAACGCCCGCACCAAAGCCCTTGCCGACTTCAAGGCCGGCACCGTGCGCATCCTGGTGGCCACCGACATCGCCGCCCGCGGCCTGGACATCGACCAGTTGCCACACGTGGTCAACTTCGAATTGCCGAATGTCGATGAAGACTACGTGCACCGTATCGGCCGTACCGGCCGTGCCGGCCGTTCGGGCGAGGCGATTTCGCTGGTCGCCCCGGACGAAGAAAAACTGCTCAAAAGCATCGAACGCATGACCAAACAGAAAATCGCCGACGGCGACCTGATGGGCTTCGATGCAAGCACCATCGAGGCGGAAAAGCCTGAAGTGCGCGAGCGTCCGGACATGCGTAACCCGCGCAATCCGCGTGGCCCGCGCGGCGACGGCCCGAACGGCAGCGGTGGCGGCGGCGGGCGCAAGGACAAAGGCAAGGACAAGGGCAAGGAAAAACCGGCCGGCGAACGCGGCGAGCGCCCTGCCCGTCAGCAGAAGCCACGTGAAGGCACTCCGGCCCGCGAACAGCGTCCGAGCCAACCGCCACGTGCCGCCGCTGACCGTGCCCCGGACGAGTTCCTGGACGACGATATCGATAACTTCGGTAACCGCGTCGACTACGTACCGCAGCAGAAACCCGCGCAAGGTCGTGGTCGTCGTCCGGGTGCTCCGGCACAGGGCACCGCCGCAGGCACTCCACGCTCCGGCAAGCCACAAGGTCGCCAGAATGGTCCGCGCAACAGCGATGGCCCCAGCACCGGTACCCCGCCGGCCAAGCGTAACGGTCCTCGCAGTGGCGCACCGCGCGATGGCCAGGCCCGCCGCGAAGACTCACGCAATCGCCGTCCGGCCCGTGACGACCAGCCTCGTGCGGAACCGGCTGTGCAGAACCCGCGTGGCCCGGCACCGAAGATCATGCACAAGGAATCGAAAGCCGACCGCTTCCCGACACCTGAGCAGCTGGATCAACTGCCAAGCCGTCCTCGTGGTGAGAAACCAGCGCTGCTGACCCGCAATCGCTGATTTGTCGCTGCAATAAAAAATGCCCCGATTTGTGAGAACCGGGGCATTTTTTATGACTGATGTAAAACCCTGTAGGAGCGAGCTTGCTCGCGATGGTCGTCAACGATAACGCTGGAAGCCTGATGCTCCGCGGCGCTCTCACGTCTATCGCGAGCAGGCTCGCTCCTACAGACTCAGCATCACTTCGCTTTGACACCTTCGAACGTCACGTACATCTCAACCGCGTCGGACGATGGGCCCAGGTCTTTCTGCTTGCCGAAATCGGAACGCTTGAGGCTGAAAGTACCCTCAAAGCCTGCACGGTAGCCGCCCCATGGATCCTTGCCTTCGCCCAGGAACGTGGCCTTGACCACGATTGGCTTGGTCACGCCGAGGATCGTCAGGTCGCCAGCCACGTCAGCAGTGTCCTTGCCAGCGGCATTTTTGCCGGTAGGTTTGACGCTGGTGGAAACAAAAGTGGCTTTGCTGGCGTTCAGGAAGTCTTTGCTGGCGATGTGCTTGTCACGCTCGGCGTTGTTGGTGAACACGCTGGCGGTGTTCACGTTGAACTCGATCTTGCTGTCTTCAGGCTTGGCAGCGTCGAAGCTGAACTTGCCGTCGATGTCCTTGAAAGTACCGGTGATGAAGCTGTAGCCCAGGTGGCTGATCTTGAAGTCAACGAAGGCGTGCTGGCCTTCCTTGTCGACCACGTAATCAGCGGCCATTACGTTACCGGCGGACAACAGGGCCGAACCGATTGCCAGAGCGGCCAGAGTCTTTTTCAACATGCTTTGTTTTCCTTGGGAGTCGAGGTTGAACTTCAGGCTTTGCGACCCAGCATTCGCTTGAGGGTCACATCACGGTCGATAAAGTGGTGCTTCAATGCTGCCAACGCATGGAGGCCGGAAAAAATTACCAGCACCCACGCCAGATAGAGGTGAATCACCCCAGCGGTATCTGCCTGGTCCGGTAATCCGGAGACCAGAGCAGGCACTTCAAACAAGCCAAACACCGGGATACCGACGCCTTCTGCGGTGGAAATCAGGTAACCGGCAATCAACACAGCAAACAGACTGAGGTACAGAAAGCCATGACCGAACCTGGCGCCCAGGCGCGTCATGCGGCTGTAGCTGCCCAGGGTTGGCGGCGGCGGGCTGATGAAGCGCCACAGTACCCGCAGCAGCATCACACCCAGCACCACCAGGCCGATGCTCTTGTGCAGGTCCGGCGCGTCTTTGCGCCAGGTGCTGTAGTAGTCGAGCCCGACCATCCACAACCCAAGCGCGAACAAACCGAATACGGCCAGTGCCACGCCCCAGTGCATGAAGATGCTGACCCAGCCGTAGCGGGAAGTAGAGTTACGTAGCTGCATTGCCTGGATCCCTGTAAGTGCCGACTCAAGAGTATCGAGTTATCTATCGAATTAAAGCGGAAAAATTTGCTTTGAAATATCGAAAAATACGATCAACAGTCTGAAGCCTGCGAGTTAAGGAAAGATTAAAGTCGAAATTGTGAGGAAAAGTGAATACAAACCAGAGAACACCTGTATCAAAAGATTTATTCGATTCTGGTCCCGGCTTTTCTCCAGGCGAAAAAAAGCGCGGCCCTTGAGCCGAATGCTGATCGGTAAAGGACTGTGTGGGAGCGAGCCTGCTCGCGATGGGCTCAAGAACACCGCGGGGTACCCAGTGGGTCTGCATCATCGTTTACGACCATCGCGAGCAAGCTCGCGCCTACAATGAGCGACGGCACAACCTTCACCGATCCAGAGCCCTTGATGGCGCCCGTTGCCTTTCTGTTTCACGCGAACCTGTAATGTAGGTTTTAGAAAAGATATAAATATGTATAGCCACTTTCGATTTTTTACCTGATTGAATGAGAGCTCAACAACTCATTAATCAAGGAAAAAATATGGCTATTACTTACACACCCTTTCAAGCAAGCGGCTTGCCTTTGCTGCCTCCCAATCAAAGGATGTCGCCGGGGCAGTACCTTATGTCCGCGACATGGACGCTTTAAATTGATATTACAGGCTGATGGTAATCTGATCATTAAAGATGGCGAAGCTGTAATCTGGGTTGCAGATAGCAATCAGCCTTATAGTCGAACTACCTACCCAAAAAGAATGCGAGAGCCTCTGATGTATGTAATCAGCAATAGTGGTTTTCTCTATGATCCGTCCAGAAGGCGTTTATGGGTTGCTGAAAGCACCCACAGCATTGATAAATCGCTTTGGTACAACGCTTGTATGGCTATTCAAGACGATGGAAATTTAGTCATTTACGATCAGCGCAATGGCAGCCTGCGCTGGGCCCGCTTTGGATTCGTCCCTGGTCGCATTTCAAATGCCAAATCCGATAAAAATTTTATTTGAAGATAAGGAGATTAAAACCTGGAAGTTTTCATTAGACCCTCTTTAACCGTGCAAACCACTTACACAATTAAGAACTTTTGAAAACCGGAGGTGGTTGCAAACAATCAGGATCGTACGGATTTATCTGGCATTTATAGGCCAGTTCATGGCTATACCCCTTAGGAAACCATTCGCTACTTACACAGCCAGAAAGTGCTATCAATATGATTATTACTGCTAGTGATTTCATATACCCTCCAATTACCTGATGAGCATAAAAATAAATATCAGTATCCAGCTATCATTTAGTTCCGGAATTTTTGTGGGAAGCTTCTGATGCATCGCTGCCGCATGTAGGACCGCGCAGCAAAAACCGGATGTTTCATGTTTGATGGCAAAAAAAAGCGCGGCCCTGGGGCCGCGCTTTTTTATACCCGAACGTTACTGAGCCTTGGTCACAGTATCCGTCGCAGGTTTGGCCACTGGCTTCTTGGCCGGCTCGACTTTCTTGGCCGGTGCCTTGGCCGGGGCTTTTTTCGCTTCGGTCTTGGCGGCTGGTTTCGCCGGTGCCTTCTTGGCTGGCTCGGCTTTTACCGGTGCCGCAGGCTTGGGTGCTTCCACCGGGGCCGGCGCGGCGGCCGGGGCTGGTGTCGGAGCAGGTGCTGGCGGTGCAACAGGCTCAGGCGTCTTGACCGGTTCCGGCTTCTTCTCGTCATCCGAGCCGCCGAACAGGTTGCTGAAGAAGTTGCCTTTTTTCGCCGCCACCGCACCAGCGCCTGCCGCAGCAGCCGCTGCCGGGACTACTTTGGCGGGTTCGAACGACTTGCCCGCCGCCAGGTCTTCAACCTGGCTGGCTGCACGTTGACCGGTGCGCAGCGCGCCTTCCAGAGTGCCCGGGTACAGGGTATCGGTGTGTTCGCCAGCGAAGGCTACGCGCTGAACCGGGCGTTCCCACAGGCGCCAGAACTTGCTGATCTGGCCCGGGCCGAAGGCCAGGTAGGCGCCGCCAGTCGATGGGTCGGTGCTGTAGCGACGGATTTCATAACCGGTGAACGAACCACGGGCCTGTGGATAGAACGCGTGCAGGCGGATCAACACCTGATCGACCATCTGCTTGTCGCCGAACGCCTGCATTACTCGCGCATTGTCGCCGGACAGGTTGATCACCACGTTGGCGCCGCCCTTCAGGGCAGGCTCGACCCACAACATGCCCAGACCGGTGTTGCTGTAGATCTCGCCGGACATGCGCGCCTTGCTTTCCCACACCGGCGTCTTGAACTTCAGCATGATCTGGTCGCGCCAGCCGTAGTTGGTGCCCTTGATCGCCGCCAGGTGCTGAGTGTCCAGCGCCGGGGTCATCTGGATCTTGTTCAGGGCGCGCAACGGCACGGCCAATACAACGTAGTCAGCTTTATAACCGACACTGTCGACTTTGACGGTCACGCCGTCCTTGTCCTGAATGATCGCCGAAACCGGGGAGTTGGTCTTGATGGTTTTCAGCTGCTTGACGAAGGCCTGGGCCAGCACCGGGCTGCCACCGACCAGGCGCGAAGCACGCAGGTCACGATCGGAGACGCCACGGTAGACGCGGCTCTGCTGCGCGAAGTACAGCAGCGACAAGCGCGAAGGTTCGTCGTAGCGGGTACGGATCTGCTGGTTGATCAACTGGCGGGCAGTGGCCGGCAGGTTCTGCTTGTCGAGCCAGCTCGACACGTTGATCTGATCCAGCGCGTGCAGCGTGTTGTTGGCGGCCGGGTTCAGCGGGTCGTCGATCGAACGCGCCAGATCGTCCAGGGTCTTGTCGAAGCGCTTGAGCGCCTCGGCGGTGGCCGGTTGTTTGGTCGCCAGATCGGCGGCAGAGAAATACTCGCCATCGATCAGGTAGCCTGGGGTCCGCACGAATTCAGGGGCCGGCGTGGTGCTCAGCTTGAAGTTCGATACGTACTTGTTCAGCACCGGCTGGGTCTTGTCATTGCCGATCCACTCGCTGGTGGCCATGCCGGAACGGCCGCCCAGGCTCGACCTGGCTTCCAGCAGGGTGACCTGCCAGCCCTTGCTCTGCAGCTCGTACGCGGCAGTCAGGCCCGACAGGCCGCCGCCGATCACGATCGCGGTTTTATCCTTGGCCAGCGCAGACACGCTGAACAGCCCCAACATCACCAGCGCACAGGCGCGCAGCCAACCGACAGACATTCAGCGAACTCCGGAATTACACGAGGAAAACAGCAGTTTTTGCGAGCCAGACGGCTCAAGAGCCGCGAAGGATACGTCAGCCATCAGGCACCTGCCAGCAACGTCGATCGGCCTGAACAAAGTAGTTCATTCGACACAATGGGTTGTCCCCGTGGCACGCATTGCATAGGCTTGCCCGATTGTTTGTCCGCGCAGGTCACGGACCGCCTCCAGGAGAGTGAAAATGGGCCTGAATAATCAGTGGATGCAACGCGATCTCGCCGTGTTGTGGCATCCCTGCACCCAGATGAAAGATCACGAACAACTGCCGCTGATCCCGATCAAGCGCGGTGAAGGCGTGTGGCTGGAAGACTTCGAAGGCAAACGCTACCTCGATGCGGTCAGCTCCTGGTGGGTCAATGTGTTCGGGCACGCCAACCCGCGGATCAATCAGCGCATCAAGGACCAGGTCGATCAGCTCGAACATGTGATCCTTGCCGGCTTCAGTCATCAACCGGTGATCGAACTGTCCGAACGCCTGGTGAAAATGACGCCGGAAGGCCTGACCCGGTGCTTCTACGCCGATAACGGCTCGTCCTGCATCGAAGTCGCACTGAAAATGAGCTTTCACTACTGGCTCAATCGCGGTCAGCCGAACAAGAAGCGCTTCGTCACCCTGACCAACAGCTACCACGGTGAAACCATGGCGGCGATGTCGGTGGGCGACGTGCCGCTGTTCACCGAGACCTACAAGGCGCTGTTGATGGACACCATCAAAGTGCCAAGCCCGGACTGCTACCAGCGTCCCGAGGGCATGAGCTGGGAAGAGCATTCGCGCAATATGTTCGCCGCGATGGAACAGACCCTGGCCGAGAACCATGACAGCGTCGCAGCCGTGATTGTCGAGCCGCTGATCCAGGGGGCTGGTGGCATGCGCATGTACCACCCGGTGTACCTCAAGCTGCTGCGCGAAGCCTGCGACCGCTACGGCGTGCACCTGATCCACGACGAAATCGCCGTCGGCTTCGGCCGCACCGGGACGATGTTCGCCTGTGAACAGGCCGGCATCCGCCCGGACTTCCTGTGCCTGTCCAAGGCCCTGACCGGCGGCTATCTGCCGCTGGCGGCGTGCATGACCACAGACGAAGTCTACAGCGCCTTCTACGACGACTACCCGACCCTGCGCGCCTTCCTGCACTCCCACAGCTACACCGGCAACCCGCTGGCGTGCGCGGCGGCCCTGGCGACCCTGGACATCTTCGAAGAAGACAACGTCATCGAGAACAACAAGGCCCTGGCGCAGCGCATGGCTTCGTCGACAGCGCATCTGGTGGATCATCCGAACGTGTCCGAAGTGCGCCAGACCGGCATGGTGCTGGCCATCGAGATGGTCAAGGACAAGGCCAGCAAAGAGGCTTACCCGTGGCAGGAACGCCGAGGCCTGAAGGTGTTCCAGCACGCCCTGGAGCGCGGTGCTTTACTGCGCCCATTGGGCAGCGTGGTGTATTTCCTGCCGCCGTACGTGATCACACCGGAGCAGATCGACTTCCTGGCCGAAGTGGCCAGCGAAGGGATCGACATTGCCACCCGTGACAGCGTCAGCGTGGCGGTGCCGAAGGACTTTCATCCGGGGTTCCGTGATCCGGGTTGATTGATTTCACCTAAGCTTCAGCGCTGACCGGACTACCGTCATCGTCGGATCGCCGCTCCCACAGGATTGCGCTGTACCTGTGGGAGCGGGCTTGCCCGCGATGGGGCCGCCAGATATTTACACCCTTTTCAGAGACCCCGCATGAGACTGTCCCGCTTCTTCATCGACGCCCCCCTGAGCACCGGCGAGCACGAGTTGCCCGAAGCCCAGGCCCATTACATCAGCCGCGTGCTGCGCATGGCCGAGGGCGATGCGTTGCAATTGTTCGACGGCTCTGGCCAGGAGTTTCGCGCCAGGCTGGTCGAAGTCGGCAAAAAACGCGTCGTGGTGCAGATCGATGAAAGCTTCGCCGGACAGATCGAATCGCCGCTGCAAATCCATCTCGGCCAGGGCCTGTCCCGGGGCGAACGCATGGACTGGGCGATTCAGAAAGCCACGGAACTGGGCGTCAGCGAAATCACCCCGATCTTCACCGAACGCTGCGAAGTCCGGCTCAAGGACGAGCGCGCCGACAAACGCCTGCTGCACTGGCGCCAGGTGGCGATCAGCGCTTGCGAGCAATGCGGCCGCTCACGGGTACCGCTGATTCATCCGCCACTGTTGCTGGCTGACTGGTTGAAGCAGACGCAAGCCGAGTTGAAGCTGGTACTGCATCCGGTGGCCGAGCCGCTGGTGAGCCATGCTAAACCTTCAAGTCTGGCATTCCTGATCGGTCCGGAGGGCGGTTTGTCCGACGCCGAAGTCGATCAGGCCAAGGCGGGCGGCTTCCACGCCGCCCGCCTCGGTCCACGGGTACTGCGCACCGAAACCGCGCCGGTTGTTGCACTGGCGGTGGCCCAGCAACTGTGGGGTGATTTCTAGGCCCCCATCGCGAGCAGGCTCGCTCCCACAGTAGATCTCCAGTGATCACAAAATCTGTGAGCACCACAGGTCCAATGTGGGAGCGAGCCTGCTCGCGAATGGCCACGACACGGTCTGGATGACTACTGCACCGGATCACTCACCGGTTTGGCAATGATCGCCTTGAGTTCGCTGGTCATCGGGAACTCAAGGTTCAAACCCTTCGGCGGGATCGGCTGCTCGAACCAGCGTTTGTAGATGCCATTGATCTCGCCCGAGCTGTACAGCTCCGCCAACGCACCGTTGACCAGCGCCAGGAACTGCGGATCGTCCTTGCGCACCATGCAGCTGTAGATCTCCCGCGATTGCTCCTCCCCGACCACCACCCATTTGTGCGGGTCGTTGGCCTTGGCGCGCTCGCCATAGAGCAGCGCGTCGTCCATGTAGAACGCCACCGCCCGGCCCGACTGCAGCATCTGGAAGGCTTCGCCGTGGTCCTTGGCACTGATCACGAACATGTCGATCTTGTGATCGACGTTGTAGCTTTTCAGGAAGCGCTCGTTGGTGGTGCCGGCGGTGGTCACCACGTTCTTGCCGCGCAGGTCAGCGAAGCTCTTGATCCCGCTGTCCTTCGCGGTCAGCAACTGGCCTTTGACGTAGATGAAACCATAAGAGAACGCCACCTGCTTCTGTCGTTCGGCGGTCACGCCGGTGGAGCCGCACTCCAGGTCCACGGTGCCGTTTTGCACCAGTGGAATACGGGTCTGCGAGGTCACCAGGTTGTACTTCACCTTCAAGTCCGGCAGCGCCAGTTGCTGCTGGATGCGCTCGACGATCTTGCCCGCCAGATCCACCGAGTACCCCATCGGCTTGCCGCTGTGATCACCCACGTAGGAGAACGGCACCGAAGCATCGCGATAGCCCAGGGTGATGCTGTTGGCGCTGGCGATTTTGCTCAGAGTGCCGGTCAGCGGCGCTTCATTGGCCTGAACCTGACTGCCGAGCAACAGGCCAAGCGTACAAGCGAGCAACGTGATTTTTTGCATTGTTATTCTCCGTTGTGGGTGTTGGGTTATCAGACGCGTGCAGCGATGACGGTGATTTCCACCAGCACCTGCGGGCGGGCCAGTTCGGCCTGCACGGTGGTGCGGCTCGGTGCCTGCCCCGGCGATAGCCAGGCCGACCAGACCTCGTTCATCGCGGCGAAATCCTCGGTGATGTTCTTCAGGTAAATGGTCGCACTGAGCAGATGATCCTTGTCGCTGCCCGCCTCGGCCAGCAAGGTATCGATTTTCGCCAGCACTTCACGGGTCTGGCCGTTGGCATCCCGGGCATCGCCCGGCACCTGCCCGGAGAGAAACACCAGGTCGCCAAAGGTCACGGCGCCAGACAGGCGCGGGTTGCTGTGCAGTCGGGTAATGGTCATTGCAGTGTCCTCTTCAGAAATCAGTATTCAGGCGGCCCGGTGGTTGAAACCCTGCAGGTCAATGGACGGCTGGCGCTCGCCGATCAGCTCACTGAGCAAGCGCCCGCTACCGCATGCCAAGGTAAAACCCAGCGCGCCGTGGCCGAGGTTGAGCCACAGGTTGCGATACGCCGTCGCGCCCAGCAACGGCACGCCGCTAGGGGTGGCCGGGCGCATGCCAGCCCACTCGACGGCTTCGTCATAGGCGCCGGCATTTGGAAAGGTGTCATGGGCCTGACGCTTGATCAGCGCCAGGCGCTTGGGGTCCGAAGCAGGGTCGAAGCCGACAATGTCGACCATTGCCGCCACTCGCAATTGCTTGCCGATGCGGGCATAGACGATCTTGCGGTCATAGTCAGTGATGCTCACGTCCGGCGCCCGGTGACCGGCGCCGATCGGCACGGTCAGGCTGTAGCCCTTGAGCGGATAAAGTGGCAGTTGCAGCCCGGGAAGTGCCAACATCGGACTGCGGTGACCGGCGGCGATCACCAGTTGATCGACCGGCAGCACTAGCTCGCCCAGTTCGATGGCGTTGACGCTGCCGTTGCTGTGACGGATGCCGGTTACCGCTTGCCCGAGACGAAACTCGCAACGGCCGGACGCTTGCAGCCGGGCGGCCAGTTGCTGGCAAAAACCGTGGCAGTCGCCCACCTCTTCGTCCGGGGTGTAGATCGCCCCGACAAAGGGCGCATCGATCAGCGCCGGTTCCAGTTGCGCGCATTCGGCCGGCGACAACACCTGCTGTTGCTGCGGGTCGGACAGGCTCAGGCGCGCATGCTCGAAGCTGCTGTTCTGACGGAAAGTCACCAGTTTGCCATTGCGCCGCCACTGGAATCCCGTCAGCCCATCGCCCTCGCGCCAGGACTCCAATGTGTCCTGGCTGAACAGCGCCAGGCGCAGCAGGTGCGCGGCGTTCTCGCGGTTGACCGAGCGGCGGCAGGCGCCGAGGAACGACACCATCCAGCGCCACTGGGCCGGGTCAAAGCGCGGGCGCAGCTTCAACGGTGAGTCGCCGCGCAGCATCCAGCCAATGGCTTGCAAAGGCACACCGGCGTCGGCCAGGGGCGCGACATAGCGATAGGACAACTGGCCGCCGTTGGCGAAGCTGGTTTCGCTGCCCAGCGAGTCCCGCGCCTCGACCACCGTCACCTCAAAGCCGTCGCGCACCAGCGCATAGGCCGTTGCCAGGCCAATCACACCGCCACCGATGATGCACACACGCTGAGCCATTTCAGTCCTTAAAACCGTTGTGAAGACGAAGCCAAGGTTAGAGCCAGGTGACAGACATTGAACAATGCATAAAGATGGCAAACCCATAAACAAAGGTTATGGACTTGCCATGCGCCTTCGCCATATTGAGATTTTCCAGGCCATCCGCCAGACCGGTTCGATCAGCGCTGCCGCGCAATTGCTGCATGTCTCGCAGCCGGCGGTGAGCAAGGTGTTGCAGCACGCCGAGCAACAATTGGGTTTCCCGCTGTTCCTGCGGGTACGCGGCAAGTTGCAGGCGACGCCGGAAGCGCTGGAGCTGGAGCGTGAAGTGGACAAGGTCAGTGAAAGCCTGCAAGGCGTGCGACGCTTGGCGCAGAGCCTGCGCCGCGAACCGGGCCACAGCCTGCGCATCGGTGCCACCCCGGCGCTGGCCCTGTCATTGCTGCCGCCGGCCATTCACGAATGGACCAGGCGTTACCCGGACATCGCTTGCGAACTCTCCAGTGCCCACAGTCGCGAACTGGTACAGAACCTGTTGATGCGCGAAGTGGATGTCGCCCTGACCCTGCAACGCCCGGATCACCCGGGGCTCAAGGCCCAGGCGCTGGCGTCCGGCGTGCTGGTGGCGCTGGCGCCGAGTGGTTACTGGCCTCAGGAAGAGGTGGGTAAACCGTTGCCGCTGATGGCGCTGGCGGATGCGCCGCTGATCGGCTTGTCCAGCGCCGACCCACTGGCCGCGCGGCTCGACAGTTACCTGGAAGCGGTCGAACCGCCGCCCCGGGTACGCATCGCCGTGCAAACCTACTCACTGGCACGGGCGATGGTGGAATCCGGCGCGGGCCTGGCGGTGATCGATCCGTTCACCGCCCTTGGCGCCTCTCCCGCCAACACAATGATCCGCCCTCTGGCACCGCCGTTACCCATCACCCTGTACGCAGTGACCCGTGCCGCCGAACCACCGCCCCACACCTTGAACGACCTGTTGCAGGTATTCAGCCGCCAAGCCCGGGAGCAACTGGATCGGCTGGCCCCGGTACAGCCTTAAAGGACATAAAAGAAAATCGCCACAAAGTGCAGCAAGCTCCCGGCGATCACGAACAGATGCCAGATCCCGTGGGCATGGCGCAGGCGATGATCAAGGGCAAAAAAGATAATCCCCACCGTGTACAACACCCCGCCCGAGGCCAACCACGCAAATCCGGCGCCGCCCAGCGCCGCGAGCAGCGGCTTGACCGCCACCAGCACAATCCAGCCCATCACCGCATAAATCACGATCGACAGAATCCGCGCCTCCGAACGCGGCTTGATCTCTTGCAGGATGCCGATCAGCGCCAGCCCCCAGACAATCCCGAACAAGGTCCAGCCCCATGGCCCACGCAGGGTCACCAGGCAAAACGGTGTGTAGCTGCCGGCAATCAACAGGTAGATCGAGAAGTGATCGACCTTCTGCATGATCGCTTTCTTGCGCCCGCGCACGCTGTGGTACACGGTCGATGCGCTGTAAAGCACCAGCAAGGTAAAGGCGTAGATCGCCATGCTGACAATCTTCCACGGGCTGCCGTCGAGACTGGCCAGCACAATCAGCCACACCCCGCCGATAAATGCCGCCACGGCCCCGGCCAGATGCGTCCAGGCGTTCAGTCTTTCTCCGTGATACATGTGGTGCTCACCTCGAATTTCATCAGCACAACGCGCTAGGCTCAGGCCTCAAGGTTAAAAGCGCAATGTTTCCGTATAGCGCAATCCCGTGTAGGAGCCTTCGGCAGCTCCTACAACGCTCAGTGTTTAACGGGCACAATTGACCGATACCAAAAAGAGTCCGCCCCATGCTGATCGATGAAGAGTTGACCCTGAAAAAACTCGAGGTGTTCCTGGCCTTCATGCGCACCGGCAACCTGGCACGCGCCGCAGCCGAGTTGCAGACCAGCAACGTCAGCGTACATCGGGCGATCCATTCCCTGGAAAGTGCCCTGCGCTGCCCGTTGTTCAAGCACGAAGGCCGCAACCTCACACCGCTGGAAAGCGCCTATGTGCTGGAAGAGCGGGCGCAGAAGCTGATTCAGGATGTCGTCGAAAGCGTGCGCCTGACCCGCGAGGCCGCCGGGTTCTCGGCTGAGCGTTTCAAGTTGGGATCGCTGTATTCGCTGACGGTGAAGACCGTACCGCAACTGATCATGGGCCTGAAGATCCGCCGCAGCGAACTCAACATCGACCTGATTCTGGGCTCCAATATCGACCTGCTCTACAAGCTCAAGAACATGGAAGTCGATGCGATCCTTGTGTCCCTGGACGACAGCATCAACGACCCGGATTGCGAACAGATCCCGCTGTTTTCCGACGACATCTTCCTCGCCACACCCGCCGACTCGAAGTTTGCCCAGCGCACAGAAGTCGACCTGGCCGAAGTACGCGATGAAACCTTCATCACCCTGACCCAGGGCTTCGCCACCCATCAGGACGGCAAGCGGGTATTCGAGCAGGCAGGGTTCGAGCCAAAGGTGGCGATGCAGGTCAACGACATCTTCACCCTGCTGAGCATGGTCAGTTCGGGCGTGGGTTATGCGTTGCTGCCGGGGCGTATTGCGGCGGTGTACGAGAACCGGGTGAAGCTGATCCCGTTGCAGGAAAAGTACCGCTTGCAGCAACACATTGGCGTGGTGTTCCTGAAGGCCAAGGAGCGTGATCCGAACCTGCTGGCGTTGCTGGCGGAGTGTCGGATGTATGCCAATCGGCAGGCTTGAAACCTTGCCGCGCCCTTCGCGAGCAGGCTCGCTCCCACAGGAGAATGCATTCCAATGTGGGAGCGAGCCTGCTCGCGAAGGCGCCGCGACATTCAATGATGAAGTAGCGGACTACCCGACAATCCCGCGAACAATGAAGAACAACAGCGAAGGCCCCAGCAGACACCCAAGCCCGGTGTGGAAGGTCGCGGTCAACGCGCCATAAGGCACCAGGCGCCGATCTGTCGCCGCCAGCCCCGCCGTCACGCCGCTCACAGTGCCGGCCAGCCCGCCAAACACCATCGCCGAACGCGGGTTGTCCAGGCCCATCCAGCGCGCCGCCATCGGCGTGCCGACCATCACCAGGATCGCCTTGATCAGGCCGGTGGCAATCGACAGCGCCATCACATCGGAACTGGCGCCAATCGCGGCTCCGGTCACTGGGCCGACGATGTAAGTCACCGCACCGGCGCCAATGGTGGTCATGCTCACCGCATCGCGGTAACCGAATGCCCAGGCCATGCACGCACCGACGATAAACGGCAGCACCGTGCCCAACAAAAGCGCGATCACGCCGATCAAGCCGGCCTTTTTCGCTTCCGTGGCCTGCACCTCGAATGCCGTGGCGACGATGGCGAAGTCCCGCAGCATCGCGCCACCCATCAACCCGATGCCGGAAAACAGCGTCAAGTCCGCCAAGCCCTTTTGCCCACCGGTCATAGTTCCGCCAACCCAGGCCAGCACCAGGCCGATGACGATGGCAATCGCCGAACCGTGGATGCGTCCGAAGGTCAGGCGTTTGGAGATCACCACTGACACCCACATGATCACGCCGACGAAGGCGAATGCGGTGACCAGGCCGTTGTGTTCCAGACCGCTCTTGATCAAATCCCACATATCAGCGACCTCCTGCCGGTGCGCCAACCGACGTTACATCCGCCGCTTCATCGGGCAAGGGTTCGCCTTTGTGGGTCCGGCTGATCAGGGCAATGGTGCAACCGCAAACCACCACCGAACCGATCGCCGCCAACACCGCTACCGGACCACCGTGCAACGCCGTGACCACGTTTTGTTGCGCCGCCATCGCCACCACCACCGGGATGTACATCGCGCCCCAGAAACCGACGCCCATCTCGCACTCCCGGGTCATGCCGCCACGCCTGTGCATCCATAACCGTGCGCAAATCAGCAGGATCATCGCGATGCCGACGCCGCCGACGTTTGATTTCACACCCAGCAACACCCCGAGCATGTCACCCATAATCACCCCTGCCAGCGTACAGATCGCCAACAGCGCCACACCGTAAATAATCATTGTTGTAGTCCTCAAAGTGCATTTCGAATGTTGTTTTTGTTGTTCGAAGCCTGAGTTTCAGGAGTGGCGGCTTCCCTCCTCACGCATCAGCGCCTGCAGGGTATCGAGCCGCGCACCGTCGAAGGCAATCACGGTGCCCTGCTCGAACACCCGGCGCGCCAGCCCGGTCAGCACCGCACCGGGCGGCAGTTCGATCTGTAGACGTACGCCGCGCTCGTAGGCGCTTTGTACCGTGCCGCGCCAATCGACGATGCGGCACATGTTGAAAGCCAGGTCGTCACGCAAGGCTTCAGGCTTGATCAGCGGACGCGCACGGCTGCCGCTCAGGTAGCCCACCTTCGGGGTTTGCAGCGGCACTTTGGCGAAGGCTTCGGCCAACTGTTGCGCGGGCACCTCAAGCAATGGGCAGTGGGACGGCACGCTCACTGCCAGACGTTTGGCCAGGCCAGCTCCGCAACCTTTCGCCAACTCCGCCACCGCTTTCATCGCCGCATCGCAACCAGCAATCACCACCTGGTTATCGGCGTTGATATTGGCCAGATAGACCGGCGCATCGGCGCTGTGAACCTGCGCCAACAAATCTTCCACCAAGGCCAGCTCCAGACCGATGATCGCGGTCATGCCGTAGCCCTGTGGATAAGCCTGCTGCATCAGCTCACCGCGCAGGCTGACCAGATGCAGTGCATCGCTGAAACCCAAGGCACCCGCCACCACTGCCGCCGGATAAGCGCCGATCGACAAGCCGGCCACGTAGTCCGGGGCCATGGCCAACTGGCGTGAAGCGGCGACGCCAGCGATCAGCAGGCAAAGCTGAACCGCCCTCGTCGACCGCAGTGCTTCGGCAGAGTCCAGCTGCGTCACGTCTTCACCGAGCCAATCGCTCGCCTCGTTCAACGTTTCCCGAGGCAAACGCGCCAGCATGCCGGGTTGCTGCGCACCCTGGCCGGGGAACACCAGCAAGCTGCTCACGCTGCCTGCTCCTGTGGATGCCACGGGTCAGTGACCAGACTGGCCTGAGTGGCACTTTTCAACAGGACCCGCGACGCAGTGCCGGCCCACTCGCGCAAGGCAACGGCGCCCAAGGGTGTCTGCAATTGCAGGTCCACGCGGCACACGGCCGTGTCGAGAATGGCCACCAGCGCCTGCGCGTCGGCACGACTCAACGGGCGCGGCGTTCGCAGGATCAGGTCGAGGTCGCTGCCCTCGTGCAACGCGGCAAACCCGCTGGCCAATTCGAACCCGGCACTGCCGCTGACACCCCAGGCCCAGCCACTCTCATCGAGGTGCGAGCGTAGTTGCGCCAAGGCACGCAGCGCCGGGAAATCACGCAGGCCTTGAACATGGCAGAGTTCTTCCGGCCGCACCCGCCGCGTGATGGCGGCGACTTCCATCTGCGTCGCAAACCGCTGCTCGCGCAACGGCCCGCGCACGCCCACCGCCACCTGCCCCGCCGCGCTCAAGGCGCGACGGACCACCACCGGTTGGCCGGCACTGATCGAGTCGATCACCCAGGTCGGGGCATCCGCAGGCAACTGCCGCGGGGTCATGCCCCACAGCAGGTCGTGAGCCAGAAGCGCACTCACCACTGTGCTCTCAGCAATTGGCGAACCTTGCTCGACGCCGCACGATTGGCCGCACCGAGACGACCGCTGAGATCTGCACCCTTCTCGGCGATATCGCCCATCGCCTGACTCAGGCACCCGGTCACCCGCGCCAGATCCGCTGCAGTCGGCTGCTCGATCTGCTCCACCGACAAGGTTTCCCACAGCAGCCCGAGGCTGGCATAGCTGTCGATGTCATAGGCCATCGGCGGCACACTGGCCGCCAGAGCTTCGAGTTCTTCGACGCTGCGCAAGGTCACCCGCGCCGCCGACGCCTTGCCCATGGCATGCACCATCACCCCCGGATCGCGCAGGGCGATCAAGCGATTGGCCTGATAACCGTGGGCCAGAAACGCCCCGGACATCGCCTTGCCCACCAGCAAACCGATCACCGCATGGCCGGCCAGTCGAGCACGGGCGTAACTGCCCGCTGCTGCGGCCAGCGCCTGATGAATGCCGAGCGCTTCTTCGCGGCGACCATAAGCCTGGCTCGGCACGTCGACAATGGCGATCAGGGCGCGCTTACGTGCCTTGTTCTGATCGGCGGCGATGACTTCATCCACCGCCTTGGCCAGGCCCCAGCCCTCGAGCAAACCCACTTCGCCATTGCGTGCACGGACGAAGCGGTTTTCCGGATCGGCCACCACCGCGATGAAACGCACAGGCTGATCGCCCAGCGAACCGTCCGCGACCTTCAGCGAAGCCGGCAAACCCTCGACCGCTTGCGCCCCGGCACTCAAGGCGTTGAACCAGTTCAAACCACGCAGGGAATACGAACTCATGGGCGTTCTCCTTGGTACAGATCGCGAACCACGGACGGCTCGATTTGCGGTTCGGCGTCCAGACGCGCCAGGCGTTGCAGGAACAATTCGGCCTGGCGACTGCGTGATTGCACCGGCAAACCCTGTTGGAGCAACTCACCCACCTGCTGGCGAATCTGCGCCACGTCGTCGGCAACATAGCGATCCACCAGAGCACTGGCGAAGCGCTGCTCCCCACCGGTCAGGCTCCAGATGAAGGGCCGGTCGCGGGAGTCGTATTCCTCAAGTCCGGCTTCCTGCTCGATCACCTGCGGGCCGTTCAGGCCCAGTCGCGCTTCCTGGGTCACCAACAGGTAGCTGCACAACCCGGCAGCAATCGACATGCCGCCAAAGCAACCGACGCTGCCCGCCACGACTCCGACCACGGGCTGGTACTGCTGCAAGTCGACAATCGCCGCGTGGATGTCGGCAATCGCCGCCAGACCGAGGTTGGCTTCCTGCAAACGCACGCCGCCGGTTTCCAGCAGCAGCACGGCGCGGGTCGGGATGTCGTTGCGGTTGTCTTCGGCGGCCAGTTCCAGTGCGCCGGCGATTTTTGCCCCGCCGACTTCGCCCAGGCTACCGCCCTGGAACGCGCCTTCGATGGCGGCGATCACCACCGGCAAACCATCGAGGTTGCCCTTGGCGATCACCACGCCGTCGTCGGCTTGCGGCACCACGCCCTGGCGCGACAGCCACGGCGACATGATCCGTTGAAAAGGGTCGAGCAGTTCGCGGAAGGTGCCGGCGTCGAGCAGGGCCTTGGCCCGTTGCCGCGCACCGAGCTCGACGAAGCTGTGCTTGCTCAGCAGGGATGCGCTGTCAGTCATGGCCGATCTCCTCGAAACCCTGTTCCAGACGCAGACGCACCACGCCGGGGGTTGCGCCGAAATCGTGGATGTCGATGGCCATCGCCGGCGGCGTCTGGCCGTCGAACATCCGTGCAAACAGATGCTGCCAGCGTTGTTCGCTACCATTGACCGAGGTCTGCACGTTGATCGTCAGCTTGCCGGCCTGACCCGGTTCGATCAGCACTTCCAGATCGCCCGAGCCGACACAACCCACCAGGGTGCGGCCACGTGGCGGCTGCCCGGCGGGGAATTCAAAAGATAAGGTTTCCATCAAAACACTCCCTGGATAAGGCCGTCGCCAGACTCGATACGGTCGATGAACAGGCAGGCTGCGAGCAGGTCCGCAGCACCACCGGGCGAGGCATTCAACGCGATGAGTTGTTGGTCCAGCTCATGCAAGCGGCGACGTCCGGCGAGGCTGGCGCTACCTCCGGCATCGAGCACTGCCTGGGCGCCGAGTTGCATGGTGTGCAGACCTTGTTCTCCAGCGCGGTACAGCACGCAGGTGTCGGCCAGATTCGTCATGATCGCCAGCAGCGCATCGAGTCGGGCGTTCTGTTCGCCATGGCCGGCGGCGCGGCTGCATTTGAGTTGCGGCAACGCGCGTTGCAACACCGCCGGGAAGCCCAGTTGCGCTTCCTCACGGGCTCCGCGAGCGCCGTAGCGTTGAGCGACTTGAGCACCGTGACTGAGTGGGCGCGGTGCGTAACGGTCGTCGAGCAGCGCAAGACGCGCCGCACGAATCGATACGCTGCTTGCAGCCGTGGATTCAGGGTCCAGCGCAGCGGCAGTGACCAACAGGCCCAAGGCCCAGATCGCACCGCGATGAGTATTCACGCCGCCCGTGGTGTCGAGCATCGCTTGCTCGCCTTCGCGACCGATCCGGCCCACGGCTTCGCGCAAGGGTAAGCCGATCTCACCGAACGCTATCGCGGCATCGGCCATCGCCTTGAAGGCCGGCCACAGGGACAGCGCCGAAGCGTGCATCAACCCCAGGTGCAAATCGGTGTGGGCGCCATTGCCGCGACGGTCGACCAGTGCCGGTTTCGGCGACAGGTCAGCCTCGTCGATCAACGCGTCCACCGCCAGGTCCGCCAGCCGCTCGGCCAGGCTCAGGGTTTTGGGTTGCAGGTTGAATGCGTGCATTACCAGCTCCTGAACTTGGCAGGCGGGTTGTAGAGGCCATCGGACCACTCCACCAGATCGGCCACGCTTTTCGCCGCGAGCAGTTCGCGGGTGGCGTCGGTGCGGCGGATGCCGAGGTCTTCGGGCAAGGCAATCAGGCCTTCGCGGCGCATGCGCGCGGTGTCTTTGGGGTTGTGGCGCAAACCGATGGCGGTCACCCCGGCGACGGCGGCGATCATCGCCTGGCGTTCTTCCAGCGAGCGCGCCTTGTACAGGTAGGCGATGCCTTCTTCGGTCAACAAATGGGTGACGTCGTCGCCGTAGACCATGATCGGCGCCAGCGGCATGCCGCTTTTCTTCGCGACATCAACGGCATCAAGGGTTTCGACGAAGGTCGGTTTGCCGCCCTCCTGGAAGGTCTCGACCATCTGCACCACGAGTTTCTTGCCGCGCTCGAGCATCGGCTCGGCCACGTCGGTGTTGCGCATATCGAGCCAGGCGGGTGTGCCGTGGCGGCGACCGCGCGGGTCGTGGCCCATGTTCGGCGCGCCGCCGAAGCCGGCCAGGCGCCCGCGAGTCACGGTGGAGGAATGGCCGTCGCCATCCACCTGCAAGGTCGCGCCGATGAACAGGTCCACCGCGTATTGCCCGGCCAGTTGGCTGAACATCCGGTTGGAACGCAGGGAACCGTCGCGCCCGGTAAAGAACACATCCGGCCGCGCCGCAATGTAGTTCTCCATCCCCAGTTCGGTGCCGAAGCAATGCACGCTTTCGACCCAGCCGCTTTCAATCGCCGGAATCAGGGTCGGGTGCGGGTTGAGCGTCCAGTTGCGGCAGATCTTGCCTTTGAGGCCGAGGGATTCGCCGTAGGTCGGCAGGATCAGCTCGATGGCCGCGGTGTTGAAACCGATGCCGTGGTTGAGCGACTGCACGTTGTGTTTTTCGTAGATGCCGCGGATCGCCATCATCGCCATCAGCACGTGCACCGGTTTGATGTGCCGTGGGTCGCGAGTGAACAGCGGTTCGATGTAGAACGGTTTGTCGGCCACTACCACGAAGTCGACCCAGGAGGCGGGAATGTCGACACGCGGCAGTTCGCTGACATCGTCCACCAACTGATTGACCTGGACGATGACGATGCCATCGCTGAAGGCCGCCGGTTCGATCAGTGCCGGGGTGTCTTCGGTGCTCGGCCCGGTATAGATGTTGCCGGCGCGGTCGGCCATGAAGCCGGCCGAGAGCACGACGTTGGGAATCAGGTCCACCACCAGCCGTGCGTAGAGTTCGATGTAGGTGTGGATCGCGCCGATTTCCAGCAGGCCGTCTTCGAGCAACTGGCTGATGCGCAGGCTTTGGGTGCCGGCGAAAGAGAAGTCGAGCTTGCGCGCGATGCCGCGTTCGAACAGGTCCAGGTGCTCGGAGCGTCCGACGCTGGGCATGATCATATGCAGGTCATGCAACTTCGCGGGGTCGGCCTTGGCCAGGGAACGTGAAAGGAAATCCGCCTGCTTCTGGTTGTTGCCTTCGAGCACCACGCGGTCGCCCGGCAGGATCAATGCCTCCAGCGCCGCGACGATGTTATCGGTGGGCAACACCACACCGTCGGCAAGACCTCGCACCAGCTCGAGACGCCGCTGCTTTTCGCTGCGCCGCCGCGTCCATCGCGAGTCGGGGGATATTGTTGTTGTCATGACCACTCCACGGGTTCGCTGTCGTGGGGGTCACATTAGGAGTGTTGGGTGGGGGCATCAATCAAGCAGAGTGGCGGATCGTTACGCTTGGAGTAATGGTTGTCTGGACTGACGCCTTCGCGGGCAAGCCCGCTCCCACAGGGTTAGTGGTTGCCGTTGAATTTGGGCAACCCACGGACACTGTGGGAGCGGGCTTGCCCGCGAAGAGGCCGGTCAGATCACCACTGAATCGGGATCAGTTGATTAACCCGGCATCCACCAACAACCCCTCCAGCGCCAACAAATCCGGCACTTTCGCCACCTGCTCCCCCACCTGCACCGCCGCCTGCTCCAGCGCACACAACGGCACATCCACATAACTCAACTGGCTGTCGAGCTTGCACGAGCGCGGAATCCCTTGCACCAGCAGCGCGATGAACTTCAGCTCCGGTCGCCCGCCGAGAGCGTTGAGAATGACGATCCGCGCACGCTCGCCAATGACAGTTTTCTGCCCGCAAGCCGACTCGAAACTCAGCAGCGGTATCTGCCGTTCGCGCCATGTCACCAGGCCCAGGTACCACGGCGGTGTGTCGAGATCGAAGGTCCCCGGTTGCTGGTAGTCGATCAGCTCGGCCACGGCGACGTTGGGCAGGATCAGGTTGCGGTCGGCCAACGGCAGCAGCAGGCCGGTGAGGTTGCTGGTGCGGTGTTCAAGCATGGGTCTTGCTCCAAAAGGCGATGCTTTCGAGCAGCACCGATTCCTGGTACGGCTTGCCCAGGTAGTCGTTGACGCCGATGGCCATGGCGCGGTCGCGGTGTTTCTGCCCGGTGCGGGAGGTGATCATGATGATCGGCAGGTGCTGCAGGCGTTCGTCGTTGCGTACCTGGGTCGCGACCTCGAAGCCGTCCATGCGCGGCATCTCGATGTCCAGCAGCATCAGGTCGGGCATGTGCTCTTCCAGCAGCAGCATGGCATCGACCCCGTCCTTGGCGGTCAGTACGTTCATACCGTGGCGTTCGAGCAAGCGGCTGGTGACCTTGCGCACGGTGACCGAGTCGTCGACCACCATCACCAGCAACGGCCGATGGGGTTCGACCTCAACCTCCTGCCCCGCGGGATGTTGGGGTACGCGGGCCTGCATGGCGCGGATCGGCGCCAGCAGATCCAGAATCAGCACCACCCGGCCATCGCCAAGAATCGTCGCCCCGGAGACCCCTTGCACCGCCGCAAACTGCGGCCCCAGGCTCTTGACCACGATCTCGCGAGTGCCGGCCATGGCGTCCACCAGCACCGCGATGTGCCGTTCGTTGCACTGCACCAGCAGCACCGGCAATGGCAGGCTCTGGCCCAACAGTTTCGGGCGCGGGATGGTTTTCAGCAGCTCACCCAGATAGCACAGCTCGTAACGTTGCCCGGCGTATTCGTAGGTGGGCGAATCGAAACGGAAATAGCCTTCAAGCTCATTGGGCAGGACACGAACGATGCCGTCGATGGTATTGAGCGGAATCGCGTATTGGTCCTCACCGCACTGCACCATCAGCGCTCGGTTGACCGATACGGTAAACGGCAGGCGAATGCGGAAATGCACGCCCTGCCCGGGCACCGAGTCGATGCTCATGGTGCCGCCCAGTTGCCGCACCTCTTCGTGCACCACGTCCATGCCGACGCCGCGACCGGAGATCTGGGTGATTTTCTCGGCCGTGGAAAACCCCGGTTGCAGGATGAACTGCAACACGTCGTGATCACTGATGACGCTGTCCGGGGCGAGCATGCCGCGCTTGATCGCCTTGCGCCGCACCGCGTCCAGTGGCACACCGGCGCCGTCGTCGCGGATGTCGAAAATGATGTCGCCGCCTTCACGCAGCAGATCGAGGGTGATCTTGCCCTTGGCCGGTTTCCCCGCCGCCAGCCGTGCTTCGACGGACTCCAGGCCGTGGTCGACGGCGTTGCGCAGCATGTGTTCCAGCGGCGCGGCCATGCGTTCTAGCACGTTGCGATCCATCTCGCCTTCGGCATTATCGACGATGAAATCCACGTCCTTGCCCAGTTCGCTGGCCACCTGGCGAACGATGCGCTGTAACCGCGGGAGCATGCGTTCGAACGGCACCATGCGCGTGCGCATCAGCCCTTCCTGCAACTCGGTGTTGATGCGGCCCTGCTGTTGCAGCAGGTTTTCCGCTTCCTGATTGCGCCGCTCGAGGGTTTCCTTGAGGTCGAGCAAGTCAGAGGCCGATTCGAACAGCGCGCGGGACAGTTGCTGCAACTGTGAGTGGCGGTCCATTTCCAGCGGGTCGAACTCTTCATAGCCCAGGCGTTCGGCGTCGACTTGCTGGCGGCTGAGGATCCGCCCCTGAGTTTCGGTATCGAGGCGGCGCAACTGGTCGCGCATGCGCTCGATGGTGGTTTCCATCTCGCTCAGGGCGATGTGCGCATCGTTGACCTGCTGTTCGATCCGGCCACGGAAGATCGATGTTTCACCAGCCAGGTTGACCAGATCGTCGAGCAGCTCCGCCGAGACCTTGACCATGTCGGCGCCGGCATCGGACGGCGGCGCCAGTGGCTCGGCCTTGTGCGTAGCCGGTGACGCAACCGGCGCGGGTGCTTCGGCCACGGCCGGGTGGCTGAAGTTCTTGATCGCATCGATCAAGCGGTCGGCGGGCGGCATCGGCTCACCGGCGCGGGCCGCGTCGAGCATCTGCGCCAGGCGGTCATGGCTGCGTTGCAACAGCGCGAACAACGGCGCCGTCGGCTGCAACACGCCCGTGGACAGGCCTTCGTAGAGGAATTCCAGTTCATGGGCCAGGTCGCCAATCGCGGCGATTTCCACCATGCGTGCACCACCCTTGAGGGTGTGCAGGTCGCGCAGCAGGGTTTCCACTTCCTGGCGACTTGAAGGCTGGGCCTGCCAGCGTTCCAGCGCCGCACCGGAGCTTTCGATGATGTCGAAACCTTCCTCGAGGAAGATCTCCAGCAACTCCGGATCATGGGCGGCCGAGTCATTAGTGGCCGCCAGTTCGCTGACCTCGGCGGCGCCGGAGTGGCCCTGCCGGTAGGCGCGAATGGCCTCGATCAGCTCAGCGCAATCGCCCAAGGGCTGGTTGTGCTGCAACTGGTCAAGGTACTGCGCCAAGCGGTCATGGCTCTGCTGCAACAGCACCGCCAATGAGTCGCTGTAGGCGTAGCGACGATCCACCAGGCCTTCGTAAAGGCTTTCCAGTTCATGGGCCAGATCACCGACCGGCCCGACCTCGGCCATGCGCGCGCCGCCTTTGAGGGTGTGCAAATCCCGTTGCAGGGACGACAGCGGCGCGGCGTTGTCCGAGTCGCGCAACCAGCGCTGCAAGGCCTGACCGGCGCTTTCGAGGATATCCACCGCTTCTTCAAGGAAGATCGCGACGATTTCATCATCCAGTTCGCGCCCCTCCCCTGTAGGAGCGAGCTCGCTCGCGATGGGCGTTAACGATGACGCGTTGTCATTGGATAAGCGCGGCGCATTTGAGTCCATCGCGAGCGAGCTCGCTCCCACAGGGGCAGGGGGTAGCGTGTGCTCTAGATCGGCGGTGGCAGCACCCAGCTCGCGGATGCTCAGGGTGCGGCTGCCATCACTGCGAATCAAGCCCATGGCCGACGGGTCGAGGCTCTCGTCGAGCAACTCGCGCAAGGCCCCGACCCGTTGCGGCTGCGGGCTGACTTCCTGACCGGCGGCCAGTTCGTCGAGCATGTTGATCAGCGCTTCGTGGGCACCCTGAGCCTCATGGAAAAACCGCTCGCTGACCGCCAGGCTGCTTTCTTCCACGGCACCATAGAGGTCGAGCAGCGCCTCGCACAGCTCATCCACCGGGTGCAGCTCGGCCAGGTGGGCGCCTTCGCCGAGGGTGGTCAATTCATCCAGCAGCGCGCTGAGTTCCTGGCGTTCGCCGGGGTGTTGCTGCCACCTTTGTAGCAGGCTCTCGGCGTCCAGCAGGATGTCCATGCCCTGGGCGAGGAAGTTGTTGATCAGCTGCGGATCGCGCTTGATCCGTAGCCCGGTGTTAGGTGTGCTCAGGAGGTTTTCCAGGCGCTCGGCCAGCAGCGCTTTGGCTCGCTCAATCAAATGCAGGGCGCCGGGAATTTCCGCCAGCGGATCGGTCTTGAGCTGGCGCAGACCGAGGCGGAACAGCCCTTCTGCCTCCAGCAGCAATTCCACTTCGTCCAGGTCCAGCGCGATCAGGTGCGCCTTGTACTCCCGGGCCAGTTGATCCAGTGGCGCGGCCAGCTCGGCAATCGGCAAGACACCGGCCATATAGGCACTGCCCTTGAGGGTGTGCAAGGCGCGCTGCAATTCGTCACTGGCCTGCAACGGCACATGCTCGGCAGCCTGATCAAGGAAGCGATTGAGGCTGCCCAAGTGGGTTTGCGCCTCTTTGCGGAAGATCTCCAGCAACAGCGGGTCGAGGGCCGCGACATCCTGCGTATCCTCATCGGACACCGGTTCGTCGCCCTTGGCCAGGGCATGGGCGCGGGCGGCCAAGTGGTCGACATCGTTGCGCTGACGCTGGGCATTGGCGGCGTATTCAGCCACCAGCTCCGGCAGCAGATGCAGCACATCGCCGATCAGTTGCTGCACCGTAGCCCCCGGTTCCACGCTGTTTTCCAGTACGCGGTTAAGCAGGTTCTCCACGGCCCAGGCCAGCTCGCCCAGCACCAGGGCACGCACCATGCGACCACTGCCCTTGAGGGTATGAAAGGCGCGGCGCAGTTCGCTCAGGGCCGAGCGGCTGTCAGGATTGGCTGACCAGCGCGGCAAATACTCGCGCAGGATTTCCAGGACTTCGTCGGTCTCTTCAAGGAACACCTCGCGCAGTTCCTCGTCCACCGGTTCTTCGCCCGGGGGTGGCGGCAGCAGGCTGCCCGGGGTGTCCAGGGC